>NTKO01000004.1 GCA_002457735.1 Bacteroidetes bacterium MED-G13
TGACAATATGCCAGACGTATCAAACTATGATATTGAAGCATCAATTTCCGGAACAGCATCAGCTGTAGCCGGTGCTGTTGGACTTGGTGATGGTGGTGGTGGTGCTGGAATCTGGCCCATTTATCTATCTTCTTACGTTCACTTTATGAAAGCTGAAGCTGCAATGTGGTTAGGACAAACTACTACTGCTAGAGATTTAATGGAAATTGGAATGCAACACTCATTCACGAAAGTATTAGGATTTGGTGCTCTTGATGCTAATGCAGATCCAAACTTTTTAGCAACTCAAGCTGAAGTTGATGACTTTATTGCTTCTATCTTAACTCAGTTTGATAACGCTGCTACTTTGGATACAAGTTTAGATACATCAACGTTAAATGATAATTTTGGTTATCCAATTAATAAATCTCAGCTAGATATTCTAGGTGAGCAATATCTTGTAGCGATGTTTGGTGGAGCTATGGATGCATGGAACTTTATAAGAAGAACTGGTCACCCAAGAACTCTTTCAAGGGGTCTTATGGCACCTGTAGAGTCAGGACCGTTCCCAAGAACTGGACTTTACCCTTTTGGAGAAATAAGTGCTAATCCAAACATTATTCAAAGAGAAGACAATAACACCCTCGTATTTTGGGATGCGGGTGCACAAAATCCAGCTAATTAAAAAAAGATAATTATGAAAAATATATTTAAATTATTATTTACTGCAAGTATTTTATTATTCGCTTATGGTTGTACTACTGATGGTGAGCATTTAGCTTCATTTGATCACAGTGGACAAGTTGAATACGGAGCAGTTTTGAGAACAATCGACGATATGCCTTCAAATAGTCTAATCAATACTAGTTTTGATGATAGTGCTTTTATAATCACTGTTGAAGAGCAAGATATTGAAGACGGAGGTTTACTACAAGAAATGAGAATTTCGGTTGTTTATGATGATTATTCACCTGATAATGGAATTACAGAAGCTTCAGGATTAGTTCAATCAGTTCCTGCTAGTGAATTTTATACAGACACTGAATTCGGTTTTCCAAGATATGATATTAATGTATCGTGGGGATCAATGAAAGATGCTTTAGGATTTGTTGCTGATGAATATTCACCTGGTGATATCGTAAGAATTGAACTTGAATTAGAATTAACAGACGGAAGAGTATTTGGACCAGAGAGTGCATCTTCTATTATTTCTAGTGGATTTTTCTCTTCACCTTTTGCTTACAACTCTCTGCTTGCTTGTTCTCCAATGTCTGGAGAATATTCAATAACCATGTGGGATGGGTATGGTGATGGTTGGCAAAGTGATGGAATTGAAATTTGTTTAGATGGCGATTGTAGCTACTTTACAATTCCTGCTGGAAATTACAACGAAGGATCAATTTTTGTTCCAGAGGGAACTGGAGAAATGACTGTTTCATGGCCTGGAGACGAGTGGCCAAACGAAGTTGTTGTTTTAATTGTAGCCCCTAATGGTCAACAATTTGTTTTCCGTGGTGCAGAACAAATGGCATTATATACTAATGGTTTATTCCCTGATGATGCAATATTTGAATTATCATCAGTAATGACCCCTGGATTATTACCAGTAGCTGTTTGTGCGAATTAATACAACTTTTTAATTGTAAAAAAAGCCTTACTTAAACGTAAGGCTTTTTTTTTACATGCCTTACAAAAAAATTTTATGGAAATATTTGGAATCAGAGCAGTAATGGAGGCAATTAATTCTTCCAAGGATATAGATAAGGTTTTTATTCAAATTGGATTAAAGGGAGGTCTAATTGGCACATTAGAATCGCTCATTAGAAAAAATAAAATTAACTTTTCTTATGTCCCAAAGCAGAAACTTGATAGATTATCTAAAAAAAATCATCAAGGGGTAATTGCAAGGATTTCTCCAATTAAATTTTTAGATCTCAATCAAATTGATAGAATTATTACAGAAAATAAATTGCCACTCCTTTTAATATTAGATCAGATAAATGACGTAAGAAACTTTGGAGCAATTATTAGAACAGCAGAAGTTGCTGGAGTAACGGCAGTAGTTATTCAAAATAGTTCCTCTGCTCCCGTAAACTCTGATACAATTAAGACAAGTGCAGGTGCAATTTTTAATATTCCTGTATGTAAAGTTAATCATATTAAAGATGCTATTTACCATTTTAAATCTTTGGGTATATCAATTGTATCTGCATCAGAAAAATCTGATAAAAATCTCTATGATACCAATTTAAAAAAACCTGTTGCAATAGTAATGGGTTCTGAAAATAAAGGAATCAATAAGTCTGTTTTAAAAATTTCAGATGAAATTGTAAAACTACCTATATATGGAAAAATAGAATCTTTAAATGTTTCCGTTGCTTGTGGAATATTTTTATATGAGGCAATAAGACAAAGAATCTAATTATAAGATATCTTTTAATTCTAATAAATTATTTATTATCAAAACTTTATCAAGCTGCTGTTCCTTTATTTTATGGAAATTATAAAAGATTGCTTTCATTCCGATACTTTTTGCCCCTATTATATCAGCATTGAAATTGTCTCCAATCATTACTGAATTTTCTATTACAGCATCGGCTTTTGTGATTGCATGTAAAAAAATTTCTTTACTAGGTTTTTTAAATCCAACATTTTCAGAAATAGTAATTGTTTTAAAATACTTTAATAAGCCTGACTTTTCTAGTTTTTTATTTTGTACTTCTTTGAAGCCATTTGTAATTATGTGCATATTATAATTTAAATTAAACTTTTCAAGGATGGTAAGAGCATTCGGTATTAAGTAATTAAAATCTGAAAGATGATTAATATAGTCTATTGAAAGTTTATTAACTTGATTATCAGAAACTTCTACACATAGCTCTTTAAATGTATCTGATAATCTGTAAAATCTTAAATGAGCTTTACTGACTTTATTTAATCTATATAAATCCCAATATTTTCGATTTATGGGGTGATAGACTTTTAAAAATAAGGATATATCCACTTTTATATTATTCTCATTTAGTATTTTAAGAAACGTTAAATCTGAGTTTCTATCAAAATCCCAAAGGGTGTGATCTAAATCCCAAAATATGTTATTTATATTTTTCACTTCAGAATTTTTTTAATCTTTTTATAATCAAATCCATTAAAATTTCCTGAGCTCATAAGTAACAAAACAGAATTTGATAAATCAAAAGAAAGCAAAATTTGCTCAAATGATATTAAATCGGTTGCAATATTAATTTTTTGATGATTAAATGCATTAATAATTAATTCATGAGCAATTGGTTTAAACCTTTTTATTTTCATATTCTTTTCAGAAAAGGATATTACGCAATCATCCGCATTTTTTAATGTATTCCTATACTTTTTTATAAATACTGGATTTAAACTACTATAAGTATGCAATTCAAAAGCAACAATTAATTTTTTATTAGGATATTGTAGTTTAACAGCATTTACAGTAGCTTTAACCTTACTAGGGGAATGTGCAAAGTCTTTATAAACAAAAGATGAATTTGATTTGTAAATTAACTCAAGTCTGTTATCGGCCCCTTTGAAAGTTTTTATTGCATTAAAAAAATCTATTTTTTCAACCCCCATTAATGTACATATCTGACATGCAGCAGAAATATTTTCAAGATTGTGTTTTCCAAATAATTGTATGGGAAATAAATCCCTTTCGAATCTAATGTTAGTTATTCCATTGATTATTTCATTTTTAATAATTGAATAGGGTATCATTTTAATTTTCTTTTTTATAGATTTTATAATATTGCTTACATGAATATCATTTGAGTTATAAACTAAAATGCCATTATCTTCAATTGTCTCAATAAAAATTTTAAACTGATTATAATAGTCCTCAAATGTTTTAAATACATTTATGTGGTCCCATGCTATTCCGCTAAGGACTGCAAAATTTGGTTTATATAAATGAAACTTGGGCCTTGGATCAATTACAGATGATAGATATTCATCGCCTTCTAATACAATAAACTTCGATTTTTTAGAAAGTTTTACCATAACATCAAATCCACTTAGTTGAGCCCCAACCATAAAGTCGGTTTCAATATTTTGAATGTTCAAGACATGTAATATCATGGAAGTAATTGACGTTTTTCCGTGACTACCACCAATTACTACTCTTAACTTATCCTTAGACATCTCAAATATAAATTCAGGATATGAGTAAATTTTTAAACCATTTTTTTTTGCTTCTAGTAATTCGGGGTTATCTTTTTTGGCATGCATACCTAAAACAATTGCATCAAGGTCTTTCTTAATTTTTTCTGGAAACCATCCTTCGCTTTCAGGTAATAAACTGTATTTAGCCAATCTTGATTTTGAAGGTTCCCTTATAATATCATCGCTTCCGGAAATCAAAAAACCCTTTAATTTTAGAGCTATTGCTAAATTATGCATAGCTGAACCTCCAATGGCGATGAAATGAATCTTCATTCTTCTAAAAGTATTTTTAGTCTTTTAATTTTATTACTTAAACCTTTGTCTTGTTTTTGACTCTTCAGTAATTCAATAGATTTGGTTAAATATCTTAAAGAATTATCCTCATTTAATTTAAAATTATTAAAAGCAAGATAATAATATGCTTCAGCCTTACTTATGCGATCGACATGTGAATGATTTTCTATGTATAGATTTAAATATAAATTAGATAAATTAAAATCTGCATGAGAACTTTTAGAAAGGAACTTGGCTATTAAAAAATTAAAATGGTTGTAATCAAAAAATCTTTTTTTCTTAAAAAGTAGATCAATAATTATCAGTTCAGTTTGATATGCTTGATCATATTCTTTGAGATAATTATGAATATAACTTTTTGAGATTAATCCATGCAATTTTGAAATTTTATATATTTCATTTGAAAATTTCAAAGCTAGTTCATCATCCCCACCAAAAAAATTTGGTAGCTCCAATAAAATCTGAACTAATGCCCATCGACTATATATATCTCTTTTGTCGAGATTTGATGATTTTATCAGATTTACTTTTGCACTATTGATCAATGATAAAACTTTAAATTTACTAGCTGATTCTGAGTGTGCTGCCTGTGAGCCACCAAGTCTATAAAGATAATTAGCATTATTAGAATTTATATCAACTAATTTCTTGTAATAAAAAATAGCTAAATCCCATTTTTTTTGGGAAGCATACGATTCTCCTATTGAAATTAACAACTTTTCGTCCTTATTATTAGGCTCAAGTAAACTTACTAATGAATCTATTTTTGAATTTTGTGATATTAACAAAATAGGAAGTAAAAAAAATAAGAGAAACCGCATAGAATATTAGTTAAGCATTTTCCAAATTTCGTCCTTCAATTTACCCAATCCTATATTTGATATAGATGATATAAAAATAAATGGAACTTTTATACTTTTAACTATTTCTGATGCAATTTCTTCTTCCAATTCACTATCCAATAAATCAGATTTTGTAATTGCTATTAATCTACTTTTATCCATCAACTCAGGATTATACTTTTTTAACTCATTTATTAAAACATTATAACTTTGTACAATATCATCAGAATCAGCAGGAATCATAAATAATAAAGTTGAATTTCTCTCAATATGTCTTAAAAAATAGTGCCCAAGTCCTTTTCCTTCCGATGCTCCTTCAATTATTCCAGGTATATCTGCCATAACAAAGGATTTAAAATCTTTATAATTAACAATACCTAAATTAGGTTTTAGCGTAGTAAATTCATAGTTCCCAATCTTTGGTTTTGCATCCGTAATCACAGAAAGCAGTGTAGATTTTCCAGCATTAGGAAAACCAACTAAACCTACATCAGCCAAAACCTTTAACTCCAAAGTTATTTGCATTTCTTGCTTTCCTATTCCTGGCTGGGCATATCTTGGTGTTTGATTCGTAGATGATTTGAAATGCCAATTTCCTCTACCACCCTTGCCACCTTCACAAATAATCTTTTCTTCTCCATCCTTGGTGATTTCAAAAAGTAGTTTTTCATCTTTACTATTTTTTACAACAGTTCCTAGTGGAACATCTATATAAATATCTTTTCCATTAGATCCAGTAATTCTGTTTTTGCCACCGTCACTCCCACTATCAGCTTTGAAATGCCTTTTAAATTTTAGATGATATAATGTCCAGAATTGTGAATTTCCTTTTAAAATTATGTGCCCTCCTCTACCGCCATCTCCACCATCGGGCCCACCTTTGGCAATATACTTTTCTCTTCTTAGATGTGTGGATCCTTTACCCCCCTTACCAGAAGCTACATTTATTTTTACATAATCAACAAAATTACCCTCAGTCATGGATACCTAAAGTTCATTAATTACTTTTATAATTCTTTCAGTAATTTCATCAATTTTCCCGACTCCGTCAATCCCAAAATAACAATTTTTTTTCTGATAAAATGTCTTCAGGATTGCTGTTTTACTGTAATATTCTTTAATCCGGTTTTCAATAATTGATTTGTTTGAGTCATCTGCTCTTCCGCTTTGCTTTCCCCTTTCTGTTAATCTTTCTATAAGAACCTCATCTGCAACTTCTAATGCAATCATTGCAGAAATACTTGAATCATATTTTAACAATAGGTGATCAAGTGCATTTGCTTGACTTTTTGTTCTTGGAAATCCATCAAAAATAAACCCGTTAACATCTAAATTATTTTCAACAACTTTATTTAACATTTGAATAGTAACCTCGTCAGGGACCAAATCACCTTTTTCCATATACTGCTTAGCAAGAACACCAAGCTTAGTATTATTTTTTATATTAAACCTAAAAACATCTCCAGTTGAAATATGAAATAAGTTGTACTTATTTTTTATCCTGTCAGCCTGTGTACCTTTTCCTGCTCCCGGAGGCCCAAACAAAACTATATTTTTCATTAAAAAAAGTTTAGTACACAAATATACTCTTTGAAATATTGAATTTCTAATTGATTAAATATTAAAATGTATTTTTGCATGATATACATGATTATTTATTTATAATAAATGCATTTTTTTAGCTCAAAATTTAAGATAGGAATTTTAGGTGGTGGTCAATTAGGTAAAATGCTACTTTTTGATTCAAGAAGATATGATTTGCATACAAAAGTGATGGACCCAAATAATAAAGCGCCATGTAGTAATATTGCAGATGAATTTATTGTCGGAAATCTAAACGATTATAATGATGTGATAAATTTTGGGAAGCTAGTTGATATTATCACTATTGAAATAGAAAATGTGAATACTGATGCACTAGAATACCTAGAAAAAATTGGGAAAAAAGTTTATCCTCCCTCAAAAGCAATAAAAATTATTCAGAATAAATGTGAACAAAAAATATTTTATAAATCAAATAACCTTCCAACTTCAGCATTTACAAACTACTCAAATTTAGCTAATTTAAAAGAAGATCTGGAAAAAGGAAATCTTAAATTTCCCTTTGTATGGAAAAGTGCAAAATTTGGCTACGATGGTAAAGGGGTAAAAATTATCGGCAACCATGATGATTTAAAATCAATAAATGATAGCCCGTGCTTAGTTGAAGAAAAAGTTTCAATTAAAAAGGAAATATCTGTGATAGTTTCAAGGAATTTTGATGGAAAAATGAAATGTTTCCCAGCTGTGGAAATGGAATTTAATGATAATTCTAATTTAGTTGAGTATGTGATATGTCCTGCTAATATTTCAGAGGAAATTTCCACACATGCATATGAAATTGCACAAAAAATTTCTCAAAAACTAGAAATGGTTGGACTTCTTGCTGTTGAATTATTTATTTCAAATGATGATAAAATATTAATTAATGAGGTTGCACCTCGACCACATAATTCAGGACATCATACTATAGAATGTTGTATTACATCACAATTTGATCAGCATATTAGATCAATTTTAAATTTAAATCCAGGAAAAACTGATATTAAAATTCCTGGAATTATGGTTAATCTAGTCGGTGAAAATAAGATTGAAGGAGATGCTATATATAAAAATATTAATTATATTTTTGATTTGCCTGGCGTAAATATTCATATTTACGGAAAGGAAAAATCAAGGTTGAATAGAAAAATGGGGCATATTACTATTGTTAATAAAGAAATTTCTAAAGCCATAGAAATTGGAAAAAAAATTAAGAAAAAAGTTAAAGTAACATCATGAAAAAAGTTGGAATAATAATGGGTAGTAAAAGTGATCTGCCAATTATGCAAGATGCCATTGATATTTTAAAAGAATTTAACATCGAATCTGAAGTTAACATTGTATCTGCACACAGAACTCCTAATAAAATGTTCGACTATGCAATTAAGGCAAAGCAGGATGGTATCAATGTGATTATCGCAGGTGCTGGTGGAGCTGCACATCTTCCTGGAATGGTAGCTTCGATTACTACTCTTCCTGTTATTGGTGTTCCTATTAAATCCAGAAACTCTATTGATGGATGGGATTCTGTTTTATCTATTTTACAAATGCCAAATGGCGTTCCCGTTGCTACCGTTGCTTTAGACGGAGCTATGAATGCTGGGATTTTAGCTGCTCAAATTATCGCATTAAATGACAATAATATAGCAAAAAAACTAATTGATTATAAGAGTAAATTACAGCAAAAGGTAATTGACTCCGAAAAGGATTTATAATTTAAGAGCTAAAAAAAACCAAAAAATTGGTAGTGATTCAACAAAAAAAGAACTGTAGTAAGGTTTTTGTTTTTTAGTTGCCTTTTTAATCAAAATTCCTAGAGCTATTAATGCTATTAACAGGTCAACGTCTATTAGGTTTTTATTCATCAACAAAGAAAGCAATAAAACAAGTATTAAACAGCAATAGCCAAACCTTTTAACATTATTTATCCCATAAATATTAATAATATTTTTGAGATGCTTTTTGTCAGATTCAAAATCCCTAATTTCAAAAGGAATCATTTGGGCAAATATTATTAAAAATATGATAATAAAATAATAGATTAGCTTCCATAGTTCCATCTCATAAAAAAAAGGAAAAAAAACTATTAAAGTAGCCCAACAAATAGGTACAGCTAATAATTTAAATACTATATTTTTTCTCATGGAAGATTTTCTAAAAACTGGAACAGAATAAAGCACAGTAATGATACTTAAAGCAAAGAATATTATTTGTTCAATTATCCCAAAAAAATAAAAGAGTATAATTGAAAAAAAAATAAAAAAAGCTATATAAAGAAAAATAAGTTTTTTAGAGAATTGCGTGTTTTCATTAGTAAATTTATTTTCGTTAAATTTTATGAAATTGTAGGCCCCAAATACAAATAAAAACATCAAAAAAATATAAGTATTTTTTAGGTGAATATCATTTTTAAAGCTTATAGTCAAAGAATAAAATATTAAGCATACTGAAACATGAATATTTGATTTTATATAAACTGAGAAAAATTGCATCATTTTATTTGTTAATAAACGCATAAATCTTGTTCATTAATTATTTTTTAATATATGGTAATTAGATGTTATATTATTTAATTTTGAAAGATATTTTTTTAAAATGAATACAGAATCTTTTGAAAGAAGACATATAGGTCCAAGGGATATTGAGATTGAGCAAATGCTAAAAGTTGTAAATGCTAAATCTATTGATGATTTGATAGACCAGACCATACCAAAAAGTATAAGAAATACTAAAGAAATGGTTTTGGATCCACCGATGTCAGAGTCTGATTATCTAATGCATTTGAAAAAGATGTCTTCATTAAATAAGGTTTATAAGACATATATTGGAATGGGTTATAATAGATCTTATCTTCCAGCTGTAATTCAAAGAAATATATTAGAAAATCCTGGTTGGTATACAGCCTACACTCCTTACCAGGCAGAAATTGCCCAAGGAAGACTTGAGGCACTATTAAACTTTCAAACCATGATCACAGATTTGACTGGTATGGAAATTTCTAATGCATCCTTGCTTGATGAAAGTACTGCTGCTGCAGAAGCTATGACTCTTATGTTTTCCACAAGAACAAGAGAACAAAAAAAGGAAAATATCAATTCATTTTTTGTTTCAAGTGATACTTTTCCACAAACAATAGCATTACTAAAAACAAGATCAAAACCATTGGGCATAAAATTAGAAATTTCTGATTTAGATAAGTTTGATATTTCTAAAGGTTATTTTGGTATTTTTTTACAATATCCTGGTCTTTCCGGAAATATAAATGATATTGAGCCTATAATTAAAAATTGTAAAGAAAAAGAAATTAAGGCTGCAGTTTCTGCAGATATTCTTTCATTAGCACTATTGAAATCCCCAGGAGAGATGGGTGCTGATGTTGTTGTTGGAAGCACACAAAGATTTGGAATCCCTCTTGGATATGGGGGGCCACACGCAGCTTACTTTGCAACAAAAAGAGAATTTAAAAGAAATCTCCCTGGAAGAATAATTGGAGTTAGTATTGATCAAAACGGAAGTAGAGCATTGAGAATGGCTCTACAAACAAGAGAACAACACATTAAAAGAGATAGGGCCACATCAAATATTTGTACCGCACAAGTATTACTTGCTGTAATGGCAGGTATGTATTCTGTATATCATGGGCCCGATGGATTGAAAGAAATAGCAAAAAAAGTTCACTCTAATGCATGTATTTTGGAAGAAAATTTAAATCTCCTTGGATTTAAAACACCAAATAAATCTTTCTTCGATACAATATTAGTTAAATGTGATTCAAACACAATTAAAGGTAAAGCTTTAGAAAATGAAATCAACTTTCATTACCCTAATGAAAATTTGGTTTCAATTTCTATAAATGAAACAACAACAACAAAGGATATATTTGAGATAATTTCAATATTTGCGTCTTCAATCGATTCAAATATTGAAAACTTTTCAAATTTTGAAAGTTTAAATAGAATCCCAAAAAAATATGTAAGGACTTCGACTTTCTTAACAGATGAAGTTTTTTCTAAATATAAATCTGAAACTTCTCTAATGAGATATATTAAATCTTTAGAAAATAAGGATCTTGCATTAAACACTTCAATGATTTCATTGGGATCATGTACCATGAAATTAAATGCAGCTGCTGAAATGCTTCCTCTAAGTTGGAATCGCTGGTTAAATATTCATCCGTTTGCTCCAAAAAATCAAGCAATTGGATATGAAAAAGTTTTAAAAAAATTAGAAAATCAATTAAAAGAAATCACAGGGTTTGATGCTGTTTCTTTACAGCCAAATTCTGGAGCTCAAGGGGAATATGCTGGACTAATGGTAATAAAATCCTACCACGAAAATAATGGTGATTTTCATAGAAATATTTGTTTAATACCTTCTTCAGCACATGGGACAAATCCAGCTAGTGCAGTTATGGCTGGAATGCAAGTTGTAGTTGTAAATTCATCTGAAAACGGAAATATTGATATTATTGACCTAGAAGAAAAAGTATTAAAATACAAAGAAAGACTTGGAGCCTTAATGATTACATACCCATCAACTCATGGAGTTTTTGAATCCGATATCTTAAAAATTACAAATATTGTTCATGAAAATGGAGGACAAGTTTATATGGATGGAGCTAACATGAATGCTCAAGTAGGTCTAACAAACCCAAAAATTATAGGTGCTGATGTATGTCATTTGAATTTACACAAAACTTTTGCCATTCCTCATGGTGGTGGGGGGCCTGGTGTTGGCCCAATTTGTGTTGCAAAACATTTAAGTCCATTTTTACCCTCAAACCCTATTATCAAAACTGGAGGCGATCTTGCAATTCCAGCTATCTCTGCTGCTCCATATGGATCAGCACTTGCATGTTTAATTTCATATGGATATATTTCAATGTTGGGTGCCCAAGGTCTAGCTAGATCTACAAAAATTGCAATTCTAAATGCAAATTATATAAAAGAAAGACTACAAAATGATTATAATATTTTGTACACTGGTGAGTTGGGAAGATCTGCACACGAAATGATTATCGATTGTAGACCATTCAAAGAATATGGTGTTGAGGTTGTAGATATTGCCAAAAGATTAATGGATTATGGATTTCATGCCCCGACCGTTTCATTCCCAGTTGTTGGAACAATGATGATTGAGCCAACCGAGAGTGAAAATAAAAAAGAAATAGATAGATTTTGTGATGCAATGATTTCAATCAAACAAGAAATATTACTTTGTAATTCTAATGATACTGATAATTTATTGAAAAACTCCCCACATACATTAGAGATGGTCACTTCAGATTCTTGGAATTACAAATATTCCCGCAAAAAAGCTGCATTTGCCTTGGATTATATAAGAGAAAATAAATTTTGGCCACCCGTAAGAAGAGTTGATGATGCTTATGGTGATCGCAACTTAATTTGTAGTTGTAATCCGATTGAATTATATGCGGATTAATTTTTTTATGGTTTTATTAATTTTTAAGTTTACTTTTTAATATTAAAAATAAATTTTGATTAAAAATGTTAAAATAATTGGAAGCGGATCCTTTCTGCCAAAAGTAATCCAAGATAATTCAAAATTTTTAGATAAAGTATTCTTTGATAATTCCAATAATAGAATTGAAACCGATAATAAACTGATCACTGAAAAATTTGAAAAAATAACTGGCATCAAAGAAAGAAGATATGCAGAAAAGAAAATGAATACTTCAGATTTAGCTTATTATGCTGCAAAAAATGCAATAAAAAATGCAAATATTGATCCTGAAACTATTGATTACATAATCCTTGCACACAACTTTGGAAATGTAGATAATAAACATCAAGTAGATGTATTTCCAAGTATCGCAGTTCGAGTAAAAAATCTCTTGAAAATTAAAAACCCGAAATGTGTAGCCTATGATATTCTTTTTGGATGTCCTGGATGGCTTGAGGGTATGATTCAAGGATTTAGCTTTATTAAATCAGGTTTAGCAAAAAGATGTTTAGTGATAGGAGCTGACACGCTTTCAAGAGTCGTAGATCCTTCTGATAGAGATTCTATGATTTTTGCTGACGGAGCTGGTGCTAATATTATTGAGGCATCTAATTCTTCAGGTGGTATTCTTTCACATAATACAGCAACATATGCTAATGACGAGGTTTTTTATTTATTTTATGGTAAATCATATAACCCTAATTCTGATCAAAATAAAAAATATATAAAGATGAGAGGAAGAAAAGTTTATGAATTTGCATTAAAAAATGTTCCAGCTGCAATTAAAGAATGTATTGATAAATCTAAATCTAATATTTCAGAAATAAAAAAAATACTTATTCATCAAGCTAATGCAAAAATGGATGATGCAATTGTAAAACGACTTTATAAACTTTATAGTTTAGAAGCTCCAGAAAATATTATGCCACTAACTGTAGATAGATTTGGAAATAGTTCAGTGGCCACTGTACCAACAATGTATGATTTAATATTAAATGAAAATTTGGATAATCATCAAATAAAAAAAGGAGACAAAATTATTTTTGCCAGCGTTGGTGCAGGAATGCATATAAATGCAATGGTATATGAACACTAATCATGTACGTAACTAATTTTCCAAAAAAGAGATATCATAAGACCTTAAACTTTTTTAAAAGATTTATTTCAAAAGATGAAAATATTTTAGACTTGGGGATTAAAAATCCTCTATCTAAAATTCTAATTAAAGAAGGATATAAGATTACAAATACAACTGGCGAAGATCTTGATTTTAACAGGTCATGTATTCATTCTAGCGATCATTCTGTTATTTCAGCATTTCAAATTTTTGAGCATATGCTCAACCCCTTTCAATTATTAAACGAAATTAAATCTAAAAAATTAATTTGTAGTGTTCCTCTAAAATTATGGTTTGCTAAAGCATACAGAAACCCACAAGATATAAGAGATAATCACTATCATGAGTTTGAAACATGGCAATTTAAAATGCTATTAAAAAAAACTGGGTGGAATATAATTGCCGAAGAAAAATTCACAAACCCAGTTTCAAAAATTGGTTTTAGACCAATATTAAGATTATTTACTCCTAGATACCTTTTGATATATGCTGAAAAAATAAATATTCAATGAGGATATATGTAATAATTGCTATTTACAATGAAGATTCTTTTTTAGAGAGGTCAATTAATTCAATTATTAATCAAACTATTATCCCTGAAAAGGTCATTTATGTAGATGATAATTCAACTGATTCATCCAAAAATATACTATCTAAATACTCTCAAAAATTTAATTGGATAGATCTAATTCACATTGAAACTTCAAATCAGCATATTCCTGGATCAAAAATTATTAATGCTTTTTATGAAGGATTGAAAAATTTGGATGATGATTATGATATAGTTTGTAAGTTTGACGGAGATATTATTTTACCAAAAGATTATTTTGAAAAGTTAAATAAGATTTTCCTTAATAATAAGAAAGTTGGAATAGCCGGTGGTAATATGTATATTTTGAAAAGAAATAAATGGGTTTATGAAAATATATCCTCAAAAAATCATGTAAGGGGTCCAATCAAAGCTTATAGAAAAGAGTGTTTTATTGAAATAGGAGGCCTAAAAGCTCATATAGGATGGGATACATTAGATGTATTATTAGCTAAAAAAAATGATTGGGAAATTTATACAGATAAAAATCTTCAAGTAAAACATTTAAAGAGAACTGGATCTAGCTATACTTTTAAATCAAAATTCCTGCAAGGTAAAGCACTGTATTGCATGAGATTTGGAATTATACTTTCAATACTAACACTAACAAAATCATCTTACAATACAGTAGATATTTCAAAGCTTTTATTTGGAATATTTGGTTACGTGTATGCTTTCATTTCTAGAAAAGAACGAATTGTTAATATCAGTGAAGGTAAATTCATCAGAAAATATAGGTGGAATTCATTCAAAAAAAAATACTTTACAAAAGACTAAAATAGCTTAGAAATACTTTTTTTACATAAATCTAAAATCTCATTTGGTCTTGAGCCTACAAAAGAGTATGTAGAATAAAAATCCTGCCCACCACCTTTACCATCAATTTTTTTAATAACTGGGTCAAATAATATTTTAGATGTTATACCCGTTTTATCAATTATATTTTTTGAAATATAGCACGAGCAATTTACAATATCATTTGAATGACATATCATCAGAATCAATATATCAGTATAACCTTTGACAATAGAAAAGATTAAATTTCTAATTTGCTTTGGATCAATATCGACAATTCCAATGTATTTTGTAATCCCAGAAATATTTTCAAGTTTTCCCTCAATTTGATTTTTTAGTGTTGAGATTCTTTGATTTTCTAATAACTCAATATTTTTTTTGAGTTTATTACTTTGATTTTTCAGGTTTTTAATTGTTTCAACAACATCAACTGGATTATTTAGTAAATTGTTTATGCTATCAAATTCTTTTAATCTGTGATTATAATAATCTTTAAGAGAGTAATTAGTTATTGCCTCTATTCTTCTTATTCCAGAAGCAATAGCAGTTTCATTGATAATTTTAAATCTCCATAGTTCTTTTGAATTATTTACATGAGTGCCTACACATAATTCATAGGATTCATCAAATTTTATGGTTCTTACTTTATCTCCGTACTTCTCTCCAAAAATTCCTATCGCACCCATTTTAAACGCTTCTTCAGTCGAGACATTAGTTTGAACTTCAAGACCAATCTCCTTATCAATTAAATTATTAATATCAATTTCAATTTTATCTAAAGTAGTTTTTTCAATTTTCTCAAAATGAGAAAAATCAAATCTAAAACTTTTATCACTTACTCTACTACCTTTTTGCTGAATGTGATTGCCAAGAATTGACCTAAGTGATAAATTTAATAAATGTGTAGCTGTATGATTACACTCAACTGCATGCCTAAATAATTTATCAACGGAGACAATAAATTTAGGGGAACTAAACTCCGGAAGTTCTTTTGTAATATGTAATACCAAACTTCCTTCCTTCAATGTATCTGTAATATTGATAAATTTCCCATCTTTTAAATTAATTTTTCCTTTATCACCAATTTGACCGCCCGCTTCTGCATAAAATGGGGTTTGATCAAAGATTAACTGGTAAGAAATACCTTCTTTTTTTGAATCAATTTTCCTGTATTTTAATATACTGATCTCTGCTTCTAAAAAATCATATCCTATGAATTTACTATTATGATTTTTTTTAGAAATTACAATCCAATCTCCAACAAAGCTTTCACCTGCATTTTTGGATCTATTTCTTTGTTTTTCTAATTCAAGCTCAAAGCCATTTTTATCAACCTTGAAACCTTTTTCTTTAGCAATAATTTTGGTCAAATCAAATGGGAAACCAAATGTATCATATAGTTCAAATGCTTTTTCACCTTTAATTATTTTATCTTTTGATTTCGAGGTTAGAGAATTTAACATTACTAAACCTTGATCCAAAGTTCTTAAAAATGAGAGTTCCTCTTCTCTAATAATACTTTTAATAAGCTGCTTATTTGTGACTAATTCCTCAAAATCTGAGCTCATTTTTTTTATTAAAATTTCAGATAAATTTCCAAGAAATGGTTTTTTTATTTCCAAAAAAGAGTATGCATATCTTACAGCTCTACGAAGAATTCTTCTGATAACATATCCAGCTCCATTATTTGATGGCAACTGACCATCAGCTATAGAGAAGCAAACAGCTCTTAAATGGTCAGCAATAACACGCATGGAAATATCCTTTTGCTCATTGTCACCATATTTAGAATTAGATATTTTTTCAATTTCTTTAATAACTCCAGTAAAAATATCTGTATCATAATTAGAACTAACTCCCTGAAGAACCATAGACAATCTCTCTAGCCCCATACCAGTGTCAATATGTTTTTTGGGTAAATTAATTAAAACCCCATCCGATTTTCTTTCATATTGTATAAAAACCAAATTCCATAATTCTATTACTTTTGGATTATCTTTATTTACCAACTCAGCGGCGTTAACCTTGCTCTTTTCAATTTTATCCCTTAAATCCACGTGAATTTCACTACAAGGCCCACAAGGACCATGACTACCCATTTCCCAAAAATTATCTTTTTTACCACATAATATTATTTTATCTTTGGATATTATGTTACTCCAAATTTCATAGGTTTCCTTATCAATACTCAAATTATCTTCCTCAGAACCTTTATATACGGTCACATAAAGGTCTTCAGCTGGGATTTTATAAACCTCAGTTAATAGTTCCCATGCCCACTGTATTGATTCTTCTTTAAAATAATCTCCAAAGCTCCAATTGCCCAACATTTCAAAAAAAGTGTGATGGTATGTATCATGTCCTACTTCTTCTAGGTCATTATGTTTTCCAGAAACTCTAAGGCATTTTTGAGTATTGGTAATCCTAAGTTGAGTTGGTTTTTTATTCCCTAAAAAATAGTCTTTAAACGCAACCATTCCAGCATTGACAAACATAAGAGAGGGGTCATTCTTACAAACAATTGGGCTAGAACTAACTATCTTATGTTTTTTACTTTTAAAAAAATTTAAGAACTTATTTCTGATTTCTGAAGAGTTCATATAAATTGAAAGATTTAAGCGATAAAAAAACTATTGTTATCTTTGCTGAAATTTTAATATTACAGATACAAAGATATAATTTTAAAAATGGCTAAAGTAAAATATTATTATGATTCTGAATCACTGTCCTACAAAAAGATAAAGCCTAGTAAGAAAAGCGTATTTAAAGATGCATTTAGATATATTTTTAGTTCAGTAGCATTAGCTTTCATATTTATTATTACTGCAGGTTATTTCTTCAAATCTCCTCAGCAAAAATCCATGGAAAGAGAACTTGAAAATATGATTTTTCAATATTCTCAACTTGATAAAAAAATTGAAGAATTAGATCTCGTGTTAAATAATATAGAGGACAGAGATAACTCAATTTACAGAATATACTTTGAAGCAAGTCCTATAAGCTCTGATAAAAGGAAAGCAGGTATTGGGGGTATAAACAGATATAAAAAATTTGACGGATATGAGTATTCAGACTTAATTAAAAATACTAATGAAAAAATTGATGTCTTACAAAAAAGACTTATTATTCAATCTAAGTCCCTTGACGAAATTTCTAAGTTAGCTAATGACAAAAAAGAGTTTTTAAAATCTATACCTGCGATTCAACCTGTTAACAATGATGATTTAACCAGAATTGCATCTGGCTTTGGGAAACGTAATGATCCTTTTACAAAAATTATTAAGTTTCACCATGGAGTTGATTTTGCTGCTCCTCAGGGGACACCCGTTTATGCTACAGGTGATGGTGTAATTAAAAGAGTTGATAATAGATCCTCAGGATATGGGAATCATATAAGAATTGATCATGGATATGGGTATATGAGTTTATATGCTCATTTATATAAGTATAATGTTGAAAAAAATCAAAAAGTAAAAAGAGGCGATCTTATTGGTTATGTAGGAAATACGGGGCGCTCAAATGCTCCACATCTTCACTACGAGATTTTTAAAGATGGTGTTCGAATAAATCCAATTAATTTCTATTATGGTAGTTTAACTGCAAAGGAATATGATGAGCTTTTAAAACAAGCATCTGTTGTTAATCAATCTCTTGATTAATGAAATTTAATAGTACCGAAAAAAGATATTACTCAATTGGGGAGGTTTCATCTAAATTTAATGTTAATCCATCACTAATAAGATTTTGGGAAAAAGAATTTTCAATTCTAAAACCAAAAAAAAATTCCAAAGGAAATAGAAAATTCACTTCAAAAGATATTGAAAACTTTAGTAAAATTTATTTTTTACTAAAGGAAAAAGGATATACAATTCAAGGTGCAAAAGATTACTTAAAAAATAATATCAAATCCCATTTAAAACTTAATGTAATTAATAGACTTAATGAAATCAAGTCAAAATTAATTGAAATTAGAGATCAGATTTAATATTATTTTTTTCTTAAATAAATATTCATTGGTACCCCAGTAAATTTAAAATTTTCTCTGATTTTATTTTCAAGAAATCTTTTATATGGTTCTTTGACGTATTGTGGTAAATTACAAAAGAATACAAATTGTGGATAATTTGTAGGTAACTGAGTAATATATTTTATTTTAACAAATTTTCCCTTTACAGAAGGCGGTGGAAGATTCTTTATAATTGGCAACAATATATCATTTAAATTTCTTGTTTTAATTTTTATAGATCTTCTATTGTAAATATCTACTGCAGTTTGTACTGACTTATGAATTCTTTGTTTATTAAGAGCTGATACAAAGAGAATATCAATATCTGTAAAAGGCTCAATTTCCTCTTTTATTTTTTTTTCAAAAAACTTAGTTGTAAAATTTTCTTTATCTATTAAATCCCATTTATTAGCAATTAATATTATGCCTTTATTATTCCTATGGCACAACCAAAAGATATTTTTAACTTGAGTATCAAAACCTCGATTCACATCAAATAAAATAATACATACATCAGAATTTTCAATTGCTCTTACACTTCTCATTACTGAATAAAATTCTAAATTTTCTTTAACCTTAGTTTTTTTTCTAATTCCAGCTGTATCAATTATCTCAAACTCAAACCCAAAACCCTTGAATTTGGTGTTTATTGAATCCCTAGTTGTTCCAGCTTTTTCAGTGACAATATTTCTTTTTTCCCCAATAAGGGTATTAATAAATGAAGATTTTCCAGCATTTGGTCTCCCAACAACTGAAAATTTTGGAATTTGATTATTTTCTTGTGTACTTTTATCTACTAAAATTTTAGAAATATCATCTAAGAGATCACCAGTGCCAAATCCACTTGCACTAGAAATTGGATATATTTTCTCGATTCCTAATGAATAAAACTCATTAGCATCATTTATAATCGTTGAATTATCAACTTTATTTACAACTAAAAAAACTTTCTTTTTTGTCTTTCTGAGTAGCTCTGAAATATCATAGTCCATTGAAGTAATTCCTGATGACACATCAACTAAGAAAATAATTATATCTGCCTCATCTATAGCTAACTCAACCTGATTATCTATTTCAGTTTCATAAAAATCATCACTTCCTTTCATGTACCCTCCTGTATCAATAACAGAAAAGTTTTTACCATTCCAATCTCCTTTTCCATAATGCCTATCTCTGGTTACACCACTATTTGAATCCACAATTGCATCTCTCTTTTGAACAAACCTGTTAAAAAGAGTTGATTTGCCAACATTTGGTCTACCAACAATTGCTATTATATTACTCATTTCTAAAAACTATTTATAACCAAATTTTTTCAATTCAATATCACTAGATCTCCAATTCTTACTTACTTTAACTTTGATTTCTATAAAAATTTTCTTTTTAAAAAAAACCTCTAAATCTTTTCTTGCTTTTGAACCAATTTTTTTAAGTGCAATTCCTCTATGACCAATTATTATTCCCTTTTGAGATTCTCTTTCTACTATTATATAACATCTCAATTTAATTATACTTGGCTTTTCAATAAATTCTTCTGTTTGTACTTCAACAGAATATGGTATTTCTTTATCATAATACATGAAAATTTTTTGCCTTAGTATTTCATTAACGAAAAACCTTTCAGGCTTATCTGTAAATTGATCTTTAGGGAAATATGGTGGTGATAATGGAACTAAATCAATAAGTCTGTTGAGAACAGATTCAATATTAAAATTTTTCAGAGCAGAAATTGCAAAAACTTCTGATTTAGGATATAGTTCTTGAATAGTCTGAATTGTTAAATCAACTTCATTTTGAGTTGATAAATCAATCTTGTTTATCAAAATCATAACAGGAACAGTACCATCTGTAAACTTTTGATGTAGTTTTTTTTCAATATTAATCTTCTCTCCCATTTCTATAACATAGAGAATGATATCAGCATCTTCAATAGCCTCTTTAACAAAATCCATCATTGATTTTTGAAGAGAATATGCTGGTTTTATTATGCCTGGAGTATCAGAGAAAACAAGTTGAAAATTATCCCCATTTACAATTCCTAAAATTCTATGACGAGTTGTTTGAACTTTAGAGGTAATAATAGAAAGCTGTTCACCAACTAATTTATTAATTAGCGTAGATTTTCCAACATTAGGATTACCGATGATATTTATAAATCCACTCTTGTGCATTTGTCAAAGGTAATATTAAAATTAATGTGCAAAAATAAAAGGGGCTTCAAAATGAAGCCCCTAAAAAAACAAACTAAAAACTAACTCCGTGAGAAGTTATATCTCGAAATTACTAAGATTTTTTAAACTAGTATGATGCTAATTCGCCGTCAGCAGATTCACCATGCTCAGAAATATCTAATCCAGCTTTTTCAACCTCCGCACTTACTCTTAATCCAAGTGTTATTTTTAAAACATATAAAACAATTGCAGAAGTTACAGCTGCCCATAGACAGTACGCTGATGTTCCTAAAAGTTGAGTCCCAAATACACCTAAACCGTCTGCACCTCCGTTAAAAATTCCAATTGGTGTATCACCATCAACTCCCCAAAGACCAATAACTAATGTTCCCCAAACACCAGCGGCTCCGTGAGCAGAGAATGCTCCAATTGCATCATCCACTTTTAAAACTTTTTCAACAAACTCAATTGCAAAAACAACTAGAACACCACCAACTAATCCAGCAAAGAAAGATCCCTCTATGGTCATATTACCACAACCAGCAGTGATGGAAACTAGACCTGCTATACACCCGTTTAATGTCTGTGATAAACTAGGTTTTCCTAATCTAATCCAAGAAGCAAATAGAGCTCCAAGAGCACCAGCAGCAGCAGCGATTTGCGTTACAAGAACTACCATAGAAGCAGCAGCTGAGTCAGCTCCACCCCATGCTAATTGAGAACCTCCGTTAAATCCAAACCATCCAAGCCAAAGGATAAAAACACCAAGTGCACCAAGGAGTAGGTTGCTTCCAGGTATTGGGTTAACTTTTCCGCCGTCAAATTTGCCAATACGTGGCCCTACCATAGCAGCAGCAACTAGTGCTGCGACACCGCCAACTGCGTGAACAATAGATGATCCAGCAAAGTCAATGAAACCAAGATCAGCAAGCCATGCTCCATCGCCATACCATTGCCATCCGCCTGAAATTGGATAAATTATTGCAGTCATAAAAACCGTGAAAATTATATAAGTACTGTATTTAGTTCTTCCAGCAATAGCACCAGAGACAATTGTTGCTGCAGTTGCAGCAAATACTAATTGAAAAAAGACATCATGAGCTCCAGCACCTTCATTAAACCATACATCGGAACCTAAGGAAATAAAACCCGCAGTTTTGGCTCCATACATTAGTCCATAACCACAAACTACCCAGGTAATCGTGGCGACACAAATGTCCATAAAATTTTTCATTGCAATATTAACACCGTTTTTAGCACGTGTCATACCAGCTTCAAGGGCTGTGAAACCAGCTTGCATAAAGAAAACAAGAATTCCAGAAAGAAGAATCCATAGAATTGTAAAATCATTGTTAACCGCTGCCACAATGTCTTCCTCAGCAGGGATTAACGGTAAAATATCTAAATAATTCATAATAAAGTTTTTTGCATTATATTTAAAAGTAAACACTAATTATTGTTTATTTTTTAAATGTATTAATTAATTGTGAGTTTTTTATCAACAACTAGCTCATTTCATTGATTTTTATATATATAATAATAATTTGGCTTTAAATTCAGAAGATGACAAAAAAAGGATTAGAAAAAACATTAAAATTAAATAACCCTCACGCCTTGAGAACCAAAAGCAGACAAGTAAGAGTTGAATTCTATATCCATTTTTACAAACTCTTTATCAAGCTGTAGTTTTATTTTTTCTGCTAATTTATAATCGCATACAAGACTAAAGATTGATGGACCAGAACCAGAAATTGAACAACATATTGACCCCATATTATAAGAAATACTTTTTATCTTTTTAAAATATGAGAAAAAAAATTCTCTTTGATTTTGCAACAAATGATCATTTAAAGAACTCTTCATCAAATCAATATTATTCGTGTGTAATGAATGAACAAAACTAGCAATGTTTGTTAGCTGATAAGAAGCCTTTTTCAATAATACATTTTTAGGCAACTCATTTCTAGATTCATGTGTTGATCTAGAAATTAATGGGTGATGTATTACTGCAAATACTTCTTGAGGAGCTGGCAAGTTAATTACATGATATTTTTTAAAATTATCTACTAATACAATACCCCCAAATAAAGCTGAAGCAATATTATCTGCTGGCGCAGATTCAGATGAAATTAATTCCCCTTCCATCGCAAATTCAACTAACTGATGTAAAGTAAATGGTTCTCCTAATAAAAGGTTTGCTGCAAATACAGAACCTGCAGCGGATGCTGCACTGCTTCCTAATCCACTTCCTGGCTTTATATTTTTTTCAATACTAATTTCAAAACCTTTCGAGTAATTCAGCCTATCTAAAAATGCCAATAAAGCTACTGTTGCAGTATTTTTTTTAATATCTAAGGGAATATTAAAACCTGTAGTATTTTTAATAAAAACTCCCTTTTTATTTGTTTTTTTTAATGAGATAATATCCCCAAGCCCATCCACTGCAAAGCCTAAAACATCAAATCCACAACAAATATTTGAAACACTAGCTGGAGAAAAGACTTTGATTTCATTCATATTTAAATAATTATAAATGAAGCTTTACTTGTTGTATGTTGGGCAACCAAAACAATCTTTGTTATTTAAGAAATCATAGGTAATAGATAACTCTGAGATACCTCCATCACCACCAATATTACTGATATTAAAATCATAAGAATATCCAAACTTAAAACCTTCCCAAACAAACCCAACTAC
This sequence comes from Bacteroidetes bacterium MED-G13, assembly GCA_002457735.1. Classification (GTDB taxonomy): domain Bacteria; phylum Bacteroidota; class Bacteroidia; order Flavobacteriales; family Flavobacteriaceae; genus MED-G13. Next base: position 23,726 of record NTKO01000004.1, read on the forward strand.
CGGGTTAATTGAAGTAATAAAATGACTTTCGTAAGAAGTTTGTATAGGGTTTGTTGCTGCCGTTAAAGCAAATGAAAATCTATCATACATATACTGAAGTCCAAAATCAAATCTGTCGTATTTAGCTTGTTGAATAAAATTCATGATCAAATTAAATCTGTTATCGTCATTATACATCAAAAAAGGCAACTCTAGAGATGCGTGAGCAGAAATAAATAAATCAAGAGGTAAATCGCCTTGAGATACCATTGAAATGTTAGGCTTATTTAAATGTCTTAAAGTTAAACCAAACCAATGTTGGTCCGAGTAAACTAAAAATGATGCACCAAAGTCAACATACCTAGTATTTTCTTCTAACGCAATTGGGTCATAAGTGTTCAGGCTGATTATATTTTGATAAATATTAATTTGATCCTCAAAAATAATATTATCAAATCCAAAATCTTTAGTAGCAAATCCAAAGGATACACTTGGTCTAAAATTCCAATCGTAATTAATTTGAACATCATATGCCCAGTTTACATTTAATTGATTAAGAGAGTATTTTGTAAATGTCTCTTGATGACTTACAAAACTAATTCCAATACCACTATTAAGATCTGGATACCAGTCATCAAAAAACATGTATTCAGAGTTAACATTAAAATCAAATCCATTCCATTGTTGATTTTTGTATAACAAACCAAATTTTGTAGATCCATTAAACCCTGAAAAAGAAGGATTAATTGTCTCAGGGACCATAAAAGACTGTGTAAATGCAATATCCTGAGAATATGTATTCATGTAAAATAAAACTAATGCAATTATAATATTTCTCTTTAACATAACTTTACCTTAATAAAACAAAAACCCCTTTTAAATTAATTTTCTCGCCAAAAATCGTAGTACCGTTAACAACAATTAAGTAATTCCCACTTTCAGCTTTTTTACCATTTAGTATTCCGTCCCAACCCTGTAGATCAATACTATTTTCATAATATATTAATGATCCAAAAGTGTCATAGACACTCATATTGATGTCATTTACACAATTATAAACAGGTCTGATAGTATCATTAATTCCATCATTATTTGGACTGAATGCTGTTGGTAGCATTATACCAAAACCATCTGCTACCTCTATTTCCTGAGAGTATACTTCTATACAACCATAATTATATTGAACTGTAATTGTAGCCTCAAATTCTCCAACTGTCGTGTACTGATGTGTTACTACATCTCCCGAAACCAGTGGACTGCCGTCTCCAAAGTCCCATGTAATACCTAACACATCACCATCTGACGTATTTGTAAATTCAATCTCTTCCAATACACCTAATCCACAATTTAAAGTTCCTATACTCACGTAATCAAATGAAGCTCCATTAACACTTAAGTCGTCTAAATCAACAATTATTTCGGTATCAACCTCACAACCATATTGATCGGTTACAATCACATTATAAACCCCATTCTGATAAGCTGTCATTTCTGTATTATCTCCCAAACTTACAGCTCCAGCGGACCAGTCTATTTCATAAGGAGGTAATCCTCCCGAGATAGAAATATTATTTTGTTGTGTGACCAAACTGGTTTCGCAAACTGCAAAAGTTTGAGTAGTTAAATTGACAACCAAATCCTGTTGTCTAAAAATATTGAATACATTGGATGTATAAGCACAACCTTCATTGTCAGTAATTGTTACAAAGTAATCACCTGATGTAACTGCAGTTAAATTTTGGCTAATTGCCCCATTACTCCATAAAAAATTATAAACTCCTGAACCACCTGAAACTGTAATATCAATGGCTCCACTAAATGGATCATTACAATCAATTGCATCAGTTATATTAAAAGAGGTAATCGATATATCACTTAAAACAGAAATAGTAAAGGTCTCAGGATTGCCCGCACATGTCACACCACCATTTTCATAAGTTGGAGTAACTTCTATGGTTGCAACTATTGTACTTGTCGTATTGTTTATTGCAGTAAATGATGGAATGTCTCCGGTACCACTTGCAGCTAAACCAATAGCTGGATTATCATTCGTCCACGCATAGGTGGTTGTACCATCTATGTTGGTCGTTGTAAATAATATGTCATTTGTAAGCTCTCCATTACACAATACCTGATCAACTACAGAATCAACTTGTGCACCAGGATTTACGGTAATAGTGAAAGTCTCAGGATTGCCAGTGCTGCTAGTTCCACCATTCTCAAAGGTTGGGGTAACCTCTATGGTAGCGACAAATGTACTTGTTGTGTTGTTTATTGCGGTAAATGATGGAATGTCTCCGGTACCACTTGCAGCTAAGCCAATAGCTGGATTATCATTCGTCCACGCATAAGTAGTTGTGCCACCCGTATTTAAAGTGGAGAAATTAATATCTTCAATCTCCTCTCCAGCACAAATAATACTGTTTTGAATTAATTCAACCTGTGGTACAGGATTTACTGTAATAGTGAAAGTCTCAGGATTACCAGTGTTACTAACTCCGCCATTTTCAAAAGTTGGATTAACAGTAACTGTTGTCACTATTGGACTATTTCCCGTATTGGTTGCAATAAATTCGATATTGCCAGAGCCAGAGCTTTCCATTCCTGTAGAGGGATCTGTACTGGTCCATTCATAAGTATTTTCACCCCCAGAATTTGAACTAGAAAAAGGAATTTGGACTAAATCCCCATCATTGTATACAAGATCATCAATTTCATTAACTTGTGCATCTGGGTTGATCGTAATATTAAAATTAATTGGCTCTCCTGAACAGCTCAAACCATTTTCCTCAAAACTCGGGATTACTTCAATTGTAGCAGATATAGGAATATCTCCATCGTTCACAGCAGCAAACTCAGAAATATTTTCATTACCGCTATTAGCTATACCTATATCAGTACTATCATTCGTCCACTGATAGGTTGTGGTTCCCCCAGTATTTATTGTAGTAAATTCAACTGGTCCAATTAATTCACCATTTGACACCACAATATTTTCAATATTATTGATCTGAGCCGTTGGATTTACGGATATACTGAAATTGATCGGATCCCCTTGATTTGAATTCCCTCCATTTGTAAAAGTAGGTGTTACAGTTATATTCGCTGTGATTGGCTGCTCTGAATTATTGGTAGCTAAAAAATCTAAATTTCCAGTACCCTCTGCAACCAGACCAATTTCAATATTATCATTAGTCCAAGAATATGTCATTGTTCCACCTGTTATGTTTGTGGAAAACTCAATTGAAAGATTTTCTTCATTACAAATGACCTGATCATCTACAGGATTTACCTGAGCTAGTGGGTTTACCGTCACAACGTAATTTGTTGGTAGTCCTTCACAATCAAATCCAACATCTCCTGTAGCAATTGCGGTATAAGTTACAGTTTGTGGCTCTGTAGTTGTGTTTAATAAAGTTTCGGGAGGGATTACATCAGTTTCAGACGTTGTAGATAAACCAGTAATTCCGTCCTCTGCTAATGCAGTCCAGGCAAATGTCACACCATCCGTTGAACTTGATAAAGTAACAGGAACAGTTGAATTTCCACTTGTGATGAACTGATCATCCTCAGAGAATTCTACTTGAGGTGAAGGGTTAACGGTAATTGAGTATGTCTCTGATTCACCTTCACAACTTACATCATTGAATGTGTATATAGATGTCACAGTTATGTTTGCTGTAATCGGGGCTGTAGTAGAATTTGTAGTAGTAAAACTTGGGATATTTCCAGTTCCACTAGCGTCTAAACCAATATCAGTATTATCATTTGTCCATGTGTAAGAAATTTCTCCCGAATCTTGAACTGTGTTGTCTGCAATTGTAGTATTAAACTCTACTGCTAGTGTATTATCCCCATTACACAAAACTTGATCAGGAATTGCATCAACAGAAACAGTTGGGTTTACAGTTATAACAATATCAAAGTCATCGCCATCACAACCATTATAATTTGGAGTAACGCTGTAAGTTAATGTCGCCGGATATTCACTTGTATTGCTTAATTGATTACTAATTGATGACTGGGCTGATGCAGATATACCTCCGGTAACAGCATCCGTAGGATCACTTACGGGAGCAGGCCAGCTATAAGTTATTCCAATTGGGACTATTTCAGTAGGAAAATTATCTATTGGTTGAATAGTAAATGTTTCACCATCACAAATTGTTTCTTCCTTATTGGCTATAACAGGGATTGGTTTAAGGGTTAAAGTATATTCAAATGGTGATCCAGCGCACCCATTAGCAATCGGGGTTATTGTATAAACTAAATCCTGGTCAGAATTAGTTAAATTTGTAATTATTTGAGATGGAATAAATGCAGTTGTGCCACTTTCAACATATCCAGTTAAGTTTTCATTTTCAGTTGCTACCCATGAATACGTTGTTCCATCAACATCTGAAGTTAAATCAAACTGAACTGATGGCTCCAAAGAACATATATCCTGAGATGTAATAGTATTGGTTATTGTCGGCTCTTGACTTAGTGTTATTATAATAGTATCCGATGCTAGTGTGTCACAATTAGATCCAGCTGTGACAGTAATATTGTAGGTTCCAAAAGAATTTAACCGAATTGTTGGAAACTCATCAGTACTATTTGTGTTATTTACAAAAGCATAATCATTACTGTCTATATTCAATCCGTTAACCGTCCAAGTATAATCGGACGGAGCAGAAAAACCATTTGAATAAATTGGTATTAATTGATCAGAAAAATCAATAAGTAAAGAAGAAGTGGAACAAAATGTCATTGAATCTAACTCAATATCGACATCTGGGTTACCTAGGACATTTATTGTTTCACTATTTGTGTCGGTACCACATTCGGTAGTAACTGACAAAGTTAAAATATAACTACCCGCTTCAGTAAAAGAAATAATTGGATTTTGACTTTGGAGTGTTGTGGGTATATTTTCAGAATCATTAAATAAGACATAACCAGAATCTGGTGAAATACTCCATAAATAAGTAGGGGTCTCATTTGCAAGCTCAATATCACATGTAACAGGAACAATATTTGACTCTCCCATCAAGTTTATAACATCATTTTCACAAACATCTCCAACGGGGCTAAAATTTGCTTCCGGAATATCTTCAATATTAATTATTCCAATATATTGAGATTCTGAAAGACAAGCAGCAGGGTTCACTGCTATTAATTTAATTTCCCAACAACCAATCTCATCGACATCATTAGCAGGAATTATTAGATTTTCTCCTGACACCCAAGAATTATTTAGTAATGATACCGGTAAAAAATCTGAAAAGCTAGGTTTTTTGACTTGCCAATCATAATTGACATCACCAGCACATTCTCCGGTAGTTGTTGGGTATGATCCTGGGATAGTAGTGTTATTAACCAAAATATCTTCGCTAATACACTGCTCAGCTGCAAGTTCAAACTGAGCATCAGGTGCCTCTGCAGTAGCAATATCTTTGGATGCCCCCAAACCATTTTGACTATAATTATCACATTGAGTATCAACTCCTTTATTAAATAACTTGAAAGAAACCAAAAAACTTGAGTTACCATTTGCTGTACATGAAGCCTCCTCAAAAATATGTGTAATAGGATTTATAGGATCGCTATATAATTCCAGTAACTGGGCTTGCGTGAGAATTAAATCTTCAGAACCATCACCAAAACTTATTATATAATAAGATCCCATAGAATTACTTCCAATTCCTAAGTCTCCAACATCAATATTAAATGTTACCTCCGCTCCAACGCAAACAGTTTCAGAAGATGCATTTCCAAAAATGGTTGCACTAGTATGAAAAATAAATGCTGAGCTGAAAAAAGTTGAAAATCCCTCGGTGGTAGTCTCATGAACCTGAATATTATAAGTTCCGACAAAAAGGTTTTCAGGAATTTGATAAACAGTTCCAGAAATGGGGTTTAATGTAACAGAAGTTCCATCTGAAACATCAATTAAACTTACTTCTACTGAGCTTTGATCATTCATGGGAGTAACTGTAAAAAACTTATTACTACTTGGCATATCAGCAGAGACAGAATTATAATTTTGATTATATGATCCAAAGAATGGATTTATTAAATTCACGTTATCATTTAAGCACTGAGTATAGCTTGAATTTGATTCAATATTTGAGGAGAGTGAAGGAGTGGAATTTATGGTTGAATTATTTACCGAAAAAAATTCTGTTTCTTCAACTAATTCTGGTTGTGTTGACCTGATTCTTAATTTGTATTCGCCTGAATCAAGATTTTCAGGAAGAATACCATTTATTAAAGAAGTATAGAAGTCATTTGCTATATTTAAAACGGTTGGATTATCAAAATCTCCACCAGGCTCTGAAAGCTCTAAAATAAAACTATTGTTAAGATTATCATCCAAATCAGCAGCATTTACAAAATCAAATATTCCAGAAGGGTTAATATGAACCGAAACAGAAGAACCAGAAGCATAAGAAACACTTGAGTTAAAATTAATTATCTCAATTTCTGCATCAGTTCCTTGAGGAAAAAGATTCAAGTAGGAAAATAATAAAATAAATAATAAAATATTTCTCACAATTCTTTATTTATTACATTTCAATTTAACAATACATAACCTAATAATATGTAATTATTAAGTTAAAAAAAAAGTCATCGTTTAAGATGACTTTTTTGATAGTAGCGGGGGCCGGACTCGAACCAGCGACCTTCGGGTTATGAGCCCGACGAGCTACCTACTGCTCTACCCCGCGATATGGTCTGCAAATATACAAGGGATTTTAATATTTGCAAGTAATTAAATTTTATAAGTCAAAATATATTTTTATGAGAAACACGCAGATCAATTACCAACTCCACATATCATGTTCAAAGTTTCTAATCTTTTCTTTAATTCTCTCCGACTCAAGTAATCTCTGAAATGCATTATCAGTTATATACTCACCAATTTTTCTATCTTCATACATATTCTCTTCCAAATATATCATAGTATGAAATCTTCTGGCATTTATTAGTTCATCAAAAGACTTTCTAACAACGCTATTTCTATCACTAAACACATAAGAGTCCTTTAGAACATTCCTTGCATCAGGATAATATATCCAAAACATTTCTACAGGAGGGGTCCTTTCTTCAGGGCTTAGACCTGCATCCTCTTTTTTATTTAACACTTGCCTTGCAACAGGTGCAATCGCAAGCGGTCTATACTTTAATTCAGCAATTCTCTTATCAAAATACCATATACCTTTAATTTTATAATGATCAATCATATCATAAGTAAACTCATACGTGTCAACATATTTGTCTCCATAATTTTCTTGAAACCAATCCATTAATGCTGTATCACGAGTGTTTTCATATGCCTGCAGTTCATCTTTTTTAGTTTCATCATATTGTTGGTCAAATGAAAGGACGCTAAAATATTCATCTAAATCTGCAATACTATCATACTGCGCTCCTAATGGAATTTCATTATTCATTATAAAGAAGTTACGACTACCACTAGCTTGTGTGTCAATAACGTCTCTACCTCTTCTGTTTATTTCTCTGTAGGATAAGCCTTGAAAATCTGTATTCTTATTTACGAAATCATCATACGTAATCTTGTTATTAAATTTTCCATCATCATATATTTTTGTTATATCACCGCGTTCAATTCCTTTTAGCAAATAGTAGATTAATGGTCTTCTTTCTTTTCCAACAACCATTGTATCGATTGGATATAAGTATGGAAAGTTTACCCGTTGGTCCAAATCAATAACTTCCCAAATAACTTTAGAAAACAGAATATCTCTATCATCAACATAACCATATTCAAGTTTTTGATCCTCATCTTGTCTAATCTGCATATCATCTCTGACGCCAATATCAGCAGGGTCCTTAGCATTTAGAATATTAACCTGCGAAAATGTTTCAAAACAGATTGAAATAACTAAAATAAAAAGTATTAAATATTTATTTCTCATTAATTTCATTTAATTACATTAGGGTAAATGATGTTGATCTAGCATCTTTTATCTGCGTTGCTGTTCCAATAGCTGATGTTTTTATATCTGAAATTCTAACCAAGGAATTTCTTCCTGCTCTATCAATTGCCCGCTTTGCAGCAGCTGATAGTTCATCTCCAGTACAATCAAAAGAACCTATGCCCTCAACGGTTAACTTAAAACTCTGAACTCTAAGTCTTAACTCAAAATTAAAAGATTCACCAAATCCAGCTGTAATTCTTGCACCTTTAAAGTTAGCCTTTGTCAAGACTTCAGGATTATCTCCATCAACACTTCCAAAGGGGGTTGGCAAAGGCTTAATGTTGAATTTAACCTTTGATGAGACTTTCTCTCCAGATGGGAGTTCTCCGATCACTAGGATATCTAATTCACGCTTTCCAGCTATTTCTCTAATAGGCTTACTCAAATCTAACTCATAATCATTTGGCCCATTTAAAGTCTTTTTTCTTCCTCTATCAAAAATTGTTTTACCTTTCTTCAGTCCTGGGGTTCTGGCTGTAACCTTATTAGCAGGAATACCTGCAAAAGAAATGGTAAAAGGATTTGATACACCTTGATATACAGTATTCATCTTATCAGCAGAGATTGTTGCAGTATTAGGTTTTGGAACAACAGCATATTTACTATTAACAGGAATTGTAATTACTTCACCTTCTTCAATAAACTGAAATTCTCCCTCGATTTCCCTTTCTCCAATTCTTCCTGCGGGAAACTTAACCAATGTTTGACCTTCTTGCATAGACTCTTCTCCTAATTCAACACCGTTAATAATTACTTTATCCGCCTTTAATGTCTTGTCGTTCTTACCAAGAATAATTCGACCAGTAAAATTTTCTCCAGCAAAAAATGCATTTTTGTCTGGAATCACGATGGCATCAAAATTGGTTAGCGAGGCTTCAATTTTAAGTTTACCCTCAAGCATGGTGGATAGTAACTGAGCTTCGATATTTTTGACAGATGATTGAAGTAGCGTCATTTTAGTAATGGAAGCAATTAAAGGGAATCCTTTAAAATGATAATCTAAATATTCTAGGGCTTTCCCCTGCACAGGCTGAACCTTTTCAGTAGAAAATTTAGATAAAACTTCCTCTCCAATTGAAGCAAGCTTTGGATCATCACTTGCTATTCTAGCAAATTCATTTCTGTAAGAATTCATTTCATTTAAAAATCTTTGGCCCTCTTCTTTTAAGGCAGCGCCGTCAAAAAACAATTGATCAAAATAAACAGTCTTGTCTAATTTTTCATAAGCTGTTCTGCTAATATTTGATCTCTCAGCATCGGCATAAGCACCGTCTTTCAGTGACTCCAAGTAATTATAGAACTTTCCTGAGATCTCACGTATTGAGTCAGCCTTTAATTTCAAATCAAGGTATTTCGCAGCTTGTTCTTCAGCTTTTTCTTCTAAACCCTGCATGAATTGATCATTTCTTTCTTGTAACTCTAAATTTGTTTCAGATAATTCTTCGGTCATACTTCCAAAAGCAGTTAAAACTTCTTTGGACATATTAAGGGCCAACATGGCGATAAATATGAGATACATCATATTTATCATTTTTTGCCTTGGACTTTCTTTACTTCCAGCCATTTTTTAAGTTTTAATTAATGTTATTTATTTTTTTGTCATTGCACTTAAAACTCCGCCATAAACAGAATTCAAAGATTCTAGATTACTGGATAAAGCTGCCATTTGTTTTGTTAACTCATTAGCGTTTGTGGCAAAATCTTTATTAATTTTTACCATACTCTGCGCACTTTCAGCGCCAGTTTTGGCAGATGTTTCAAAGTCTTTAATACTTTTAGATAAGCTTGAAATAAGATCTTTGTCTAATTTTGCCTCTTGTAGCATATTATCAAGTTTTTTAGATAGTAATCCACCAGGTGATTTTGCTGCTCCGCCTCCAAGTTCAGGATATACTTTTTCCCAATCATATTCCTTGTCCTCTTTTGCCATGTCAGGATCAACTGCAGAATAAGCAAAAATCAATGCCTCCACAACAAGGCCAATAGTTAGCATCGTATTGGCGGCAGATGGCCAAAAGTCAGGACTAAAGTGTGTTATTTTCATGAGGGCCCCAATAATAACAATTGCAGCTCCGAATCCATAAATTGCATTACTTACTTTTTTACTTAGTTTAAACATAATATTTGTATTTAGTGTTTATTTTTTAATTTATTGAACTTTTTCTATTATTCTGTCTTCTTACAGAAGTATTAGTCATTGCATTAGCACTGTAATCTGTACCAAGGTAATCATTTACAGTTCTAAATCCAATGTAACTTCTTGCCTGATCTGCATACTCATAATCTCTAGAGCTTACCTGTAAAAAATACTTTACATCTTTCCAGGAACCACCTCGGATAATTTTTTTCTTGTTAGTTGATTTATTCACATTTGGATTCATTGTTATAGAGAAATCATACGCCTCAGGCTCATAAGATGAGTCTACCCACTCAGATACATTTCCCGCCATATTGTAAAGATTATAACCATTTGGATCATATGCATTAGCTTCAACGGTGTATAATGCCTGATCAACAGCATAATCACCTCTCATTGGCTTGAAATTTGCCATAAAACATCCTCTATCATTTTTGGTGTAAGGGCCACCCCATGGATATGTTGCTCCCTGCAAACCACCTCTGGCAGCATACTCCCATTCAGCTTCAGTTGGAAGTCTAAATTTTGGAACTAAGCTCTTTTTCTTTTTAGTCTTTTGATAAGCATTTTTAGTAATTGTTCTCCATTCACAAAATGCTTGAGCTTGATGCCAAGTAACACCAACAACAGGATATTCACTATACGCATCATGCCAAAAATAATCATTGTGCATGGGTTCGTTGTAAGAATATTTAAAATCTCTTATCCACACCGTTGTGTCAGGATAAATTGGAACCGGAACTTCGGTAATAAAATTACTTCTTTTCAAATCAGGAAATTCATTCTGCATAAATTTATCAGTAATCTCAATTTCATCCTCAATATCAAAAGTTCCTTCTTTGTATAAAACAAACTTTGGGAAGCTTCCTGAAGTAGTAACTTCCTCATATCCCTCAGCTAATAAAGCGCTAATTAAATCTATTTTTCTTTCATCCATTTTTCTTAGATATCCATCACCTCCAGACAAATTTTTAAACTTGTGTCTGTAAATGAATTTCTCTACATCCCAAGTTCTGATATCGTTAAAAACTTCTGTTTCGTTGAGAAAAAAATCTTCAACTATCTCCAAATAATCTAAATCAGGATAATCTTCTCTTTCTAATATAATATCGGTATCCCAATTTAACTTGCGCTTTGCATAATATTCATCATCTGTTGCAGAAATATCATTTTCAAGCTTCCATTTATCGTAAACAGACATGTCAGAGGTATCCTTATCAATAAAAGCATATTCACGAATTCCATCAGTACTTTCTGAAGCAGGTTCATCAGAGTTCATAACTTCTTCAGCTCTAATAGCCAATGCAGTTCTTAAAACAGAATCTCTTACCCAGTTCACAAATTGTCTATATTCTGAATTTGTAATTTCAGTTTCATCCATGTAAAAGGATTTTACTGTTACAGTTTTAGTGGGTGCATCTTCAACTGATGCTAAGTCGTCATCAGATTTACCCATGATAAAAGACCCTCCAGGGACTAAAACCATGCCATATGGTTTCTCAGGAAAAAACTTATTTCCCTTGACTCCAACGAGCTCTCCTTTAGATTTATTAAGATTACCATTAGAGCCACAACTCATGAAAATGGATAGAACTACTAAGACTGTAAAAAATTTTTTCATTTTACTTTTTTTAAAAAAAAAGAGGCGTAAACTTACCCATATAAATTTAAATTACCAAAAAACTTTTTTTATCAAATAATTAAAAATCTTAATTAAAGTATATTTTTCTTCAAGGCTTTAAACCATCTTTCAGGGATATTTCCAGATTGTGCTAGCTCATAATCCTCAAAGGTACATGGTAATAACGTATTTTCATTAAAATTATTATTTTCTTCTTCACTTGGTATTTTTATCCACCATCTGGATGAAATTTTATTTTTTAAGAAAATAAGTTCATATTCTTCTATTGAGGCAGTATATTTTTCAAAGTCTTCTAAATTAGTAAAATCACTATCATTTACCCTACAATTTATACCTTCAATAAAATACCATATAATTTGAGCAATTAAATTTTCTGTTAATTCATCTTCATTTGAGGACTTATACTCATAAATACCAAATGATGAAACTTTATTACTGATTCCTGCGTATCTACTTAAACTGCAGATTTCTTTACCGTCAAATCCATTTGGTGAGAACTTTTGCCTAGAGCTTAATTCCGATGCTTTAATTGACTTCATATCGATAGAAACAATGTGCGCATCCCTTAGAACTGGTTCAGCCAAACTTAATTTTTGACACACATCACCAAGTCGGTACATTTCAAAATATAAATTTTGCATCAAATCAATTTCTTCTTGTGAATTATGATATGTCTGAAAGCCAAGGTTTGAATAATTGAACAAATTATGTGGTTCATCTAATATGATTTTTCCCAAATAACTCATATTGTTCATATCTTTGGAAGAATCACCTAAATCAAAATTTGAGTCAATATTAACAATGTTTACTGTTTTTTTTAAGTCGTCGTATGCACGGTAAGTAGCATAAACTAAATCCTGACTACCACCAATTATAATTGGAATAATTCTCTTTTCATTTAAAATATTCAGTAAAGAATTTAATCTCGAATATGTTTGCGAAACATCTTCGCCAAGAATTAAATCCCCCAAATCTGAAATTACAGTTGACCAATTCCCAGGGTAAAGTGCATATAATGATTGTCTAATCTCATTTAAACTTTGTTCATCACCAACATAATTTACTGAGTTTCGATATTCGTTTACACCTACAATTGCAATATCAACATTGTCAAGATCAGGAATACCTTTTTCAGAGGTGTGAATTTTTATTTTATTGCCTAAAATTAACGAGGAAACAAGATCATTATGTAATAAAATCTGTTCATCCACCGGCTTTAATAAATTATCAAATAGTGAGGTTAAAAAATCTGCAGCCATTATTATGTTTTTTTATTAGTGCTTGCTGAATAAATATTTTTTGCTTGATCAATATCCATGCTATGAACATCTAAGTTTTTATCAAGCAGAATTCTTTTTTTACCTTTCACAAGATAAAATTTACCCCATCTTCCCTTTTCAATACTAATCTTTTCATCTTCCCAATTATGAATAATTTTTTCTCTTTCCTTTGTTTTTTTATTTTCAATCAGCTCTTCAATTTCATTTATTTTCAAATTTTCCCAATCATAATTCTTTGACACATTGATAAAAATATTATTCCATTTAATGTAAGGACCAAACCTTCCCTTTCCTTTTTGTACATCAAAACCTTCATAAATATGAATTGGCTTATCTGCCTCTAACTTTTCCCTAATAAGAAAGATTGACTTTTCAATGTCAATTTCATTTGGTGAGATCCCCGCAGGAATGGAAATAAATTTATTCCCAAATTTTAGGTATGGACCATACCTACCATTGTTAGCAATAATTTTTTCACCGTTAAACTCACCAACTTTACGAGGAAGATTAAATAAAGATAAAGCCTCTTTTAGAGTTACTGACTCAATTTGAAACTCAGAACTTAGTGATGCAAATCTTGGTTTTTCATCATCATCAATAGTACCAATTTGAACCATCGGCCCAAATTTACCTAACCTCACACTAACCTCCTTCTTGTTTTCGGGATGTTCACCCAAAATTCTTTTACCGCTTTCTCTTGAGGCATTTTGTTGAACATTTTCAACAACTGGGTGGAAATTACCATAAAAACTTTTCATCATGGATGTCCAATCTTTTTTGCCTTCTGCAATACTATCAAAATCCTGTTCAACTCGTGCAGTAAAGTTATAATCCATAATATCTCCAAAATGATTGATTAAAAAATCTGTAACAATCATACCGATGTCAGTTGGTACAAGTTTACCTTTATCTGATCCATATTTTTCAATTACCGTGTTTTTTTCAACTTTACCAGAGCTTAAAACAATTTGAGTAATCTCCCTTGACTTAGCTTCATTTGTACCTTTTTCAATGTAACCTCGATTCTGAATAGTTGAAATTGTAGGGGCATATGTCGATGGTCTACCGATACCTAATTCTTCTAATCTTTTGACTAGCGATGCTTCAGAAAATCTGAATGGTGGTTTGGAAAATCTTTGAGTGGCTATCATTTTAACTAAATCAATTTGATCTTTTACCTCCAAATTGGGTAAAATTCCTTTTCCTTCTTCCCCATCATTTTCCTTGGATATCGAGTATATTTTTAAAAAACCATCAAACTTAATTACCTCACCAGAGGCAATAAATATTTCATTATTTGAAGAAGCAAGAATTTTTACATTAGTTTTTTCTATTTCAGCCTCCTTCATTTGTGAAGCAATAGTTCTGTTAAAAATTAAATTATATAACCTTTTTTGATCATAATCAGCAATTGATTCCTGGTTTAAGAAAAAGTCAGTTGGCCTGACAGCCTCATGTGCTTGTTGTGCATTTTTTGTTTTTACGTTATAATTTTTTGGGTTTGAATAAGACTTTCCAAACTTGGAGGTTATAAAATCTTTGGCTTTATCTATTGCAATTGAAGATAAATTAACACTGTCAGTTCTCATGTATGTAATATGCCCTGCTTCATACAATCTTTGAGCAACACTCATTGTCTTAGAAACAGAAAATGAAAGTTTTCTAGAAGATTCCTGCTGTAGAGTCGATGTTGTAAAAGGTGCTGGAGCATATCGCTTTGAAGGTTTTTTGGAAACCTCAGAAACGGAAAAAGTTGAAGAAATACAATTATTTAAAAAATCTTGGGCTAAAATTAAATCCTCAAATTCTTTCTCAAGTTTTGCTTTAAAATCTATTCCATCATCATTTTTAAATATAACATCAATTTTAAAAGAAGACTTAGGCTTGTGACTTCTAATTTCCCTTTCTTTTTCAACAAGAAGTCTAACAGCTACGGATTGAACTCTTCCTGCTGATAACCCACCTTTGACCTTTCTCCACAGAACAGGTGAAAGTTCATAGCCAACAATTCTATCAAGTACTCTTCTAGCTTGTTGCGCATCAACAAGATTAACATCAATAGATCTGGGGTTATTTATCGCATTTGTAATTGCCTTTTTTGTAATTTCATTGAAAACAATTCTTTTTGTTGAACTATCATTAAGCTTAAGAGTTCTGAATAAATGCCAAGCGATTGCCTCTCCTTCCCTATCTTCATCACTTGCTAGCCATACTGTCTTTGATTTTTTAACTAAACCCAAAAGAGTTTTAACAACAGTTTTTTTATCTGCAGAAACTTCATATTTAGGCTCGAAACTTCCTTCAACATCAATTCCTAGATTCTTTGATGGCAGGTCAGAAATATGACCAAAACTAGATGCTACTTTATAGTCTGGTCCCAAAAACTTTTCAATTGTTTTTGCTTTAGCAGGGGACTCAACAATTACTAAATTTTCAGCCATATTTTTATTTTAATGGTCTACAAATGTATATTTTTTTTTCAAATAGCAAATTCAAATATCAAGCCATAAAAAAAATCATGACACGAAAATTCATGACAAATTGTCTTATTTTTAATATATTTGCTGACTAGTATTTTTAATTATGTTAGAAAAAAACCCATATAAATACAATGGTGAATCTCTTCTCATTGAAGAGCATTTACAAAATACTAAAACTAAAAATGTGTATTTAGAAAGTTACGGTTGCGCCATGAACTTTAGTGATAGTGAAATTGTTATGTCTATACTTTCAAAAATTGGTTATAAATCAACAGTAAACATAAATAATGCTGATTTAATATTGATTAACACTTGTTCTATTAGAGAAAAAGCTGAGTTAACTGTAAGGAAAAGACTAGAAAAGTTTAACAGAGTAAAGAGAAGCAACAAGAATCTTAAAGTTGGAGTTTTAGGCTGCATGGCTGAAAGATTAAAGCATAAATTTTTAGATGAGGAGAAAATTGTGGACATGGTTGTTGGCCCTGATGCCTACAAAGATTTACCAAATTTAATCAAAGAGATAAATAATGGCAATGATGCTGTAAATGTCATTTTATCTAAAGATGAAACATATGGAGATATAAATCCTGTTAGGATTAATACCAACAGAGTTAATGCTTTTGTTTCTATTACTAGGGGCTGTGACAATATGTGTACTTTTTGTGTTGTACCTTTCACAAGGGGAAGAGAAAGAAGCAGAGATCCTCAATCAATCATAAATGAACTCAATGAGTTAGCTGATCAAGGGTATAAAGAAGTTACATTACTAGGTCAAAATGTTGATAGTTATTTGTGGTATGGTGGAGGT
Source organism: Bacteroidetes bacterium MED-G13 (assembly GCA_002457735.1). Lineage (GTDB taxonomy): Bacteria > Bacteroidota > Bacteroidia > Flavobacteriales > Flavobacteriaceae > MED-G13. Next base: position 40,040 of record NTKO01000004.1, read on the forward strand.
TTAAAAAAGGATTTCCAAAAAGCCAGTGAAATTCAAAAAGCTTCGTCAATTAACTTTTCAAAGCTATTAGAAATGTGTGCCATATCTAATCCAAAAATGAGAATCCGATTTTCAACATCAAACCCCCAAGACATGTCACTTAAAGTAATAAAAGTTATGTCTAAATACGAGAATATATGTAACCATATTCATCTCCCAGTACAAAGTGGAAGTAACAATATACTAAAAGCAATGAATAGACAACATACTAGAGAAGAATACCTAGATTTAATCAATAAAATTTACAAAATCATACCTGATTGTAGTATAAGTCACGATATGATAACGGGATTTCCAAATGAAAGTGAGGATGATCACAAACTTACACTAGACCTGATGGAAGAAGTTAAATATTGCTTTGGCTACATGTTCAAATATTCTGAAAGACCTGGCACCTTAGCTGCAAAAAAATTAAATGATAATGTAGACGAAAAAATAAAAAGCAGAAGACTTAGTGAAATTGTAGAATTACAACAAAGACATAGTTTATTTAGAAGCAAAGAAAAAATAAATAAAGTCGTTGAGGTTTTGATTGAAAAAGAATCAAAAAAATCATCGAATCATTGGGCTGGAAGAAATCAACAAAACTCAACGGTTATTATTCCCAAGGGAAAATATAGAGTTGGGGATTTTGTAAAAGTAAAAATTAATGATTGTACAAGCGCAACGCTTATAGGAGAAGGTTTCGGGTATTCAAAAAACAATTAATATTATGGTATCATTGCAAGCAATTAAACAAAGGTTTGAAATAATTGGAAATAGTGTTGGATTAAACAGAGCAATAGAAAAAGCGATGCAGGTTTCAGCAACGGATATTTCAGTTTTAGTCACTGGTGAGAGTGGTGTTGGTAAAGAGACCATCCCAAAAATTACACACCAGTTGTCACACAGGAAACACTCTAAATTGATAGCTGTAAATTGTGGTGCTATCCCTGATGGTACAATTGATAGTGAACTTTTTGGGCATGAAAAAGGTGCCTTTACGGGTGCTACTAAAACCCGATCTGGGTATTTTGAAGTTGCAGATGGTGGAACAATTTTTTTAGATGAGGTTGGAGAACTTCCATTAAGTACTCAAGTAAGACTTTTAAGAGTGCTTGAAAATGGTGAATTTATAAAAGTTGGATCAAGTCAAGTTCAGAAAACCAATGTAAGAATTGTTGCGGCAACTAATGTTAATATTTTTGAAGCAATTAAAAAAAATAAATTCAGAGAAGATTTATATTACAGATTAAGCACAGTGGAAATAAATATACCTCCTCTTAGAGAAAGAAAAGAAGATATTCATTTACTTTTTAGAAAGTTTTGTTCAGATTTTGCAATAAAGTACAATATGCCAACTATAAAGCTAAGTGACAAAAGCGTTGAAATTTTAGAAAATTACTATTGGAATGGAAATATTAGACAATTGAAAAATATTGCTGAACAACTTTCAGTACTTGAAAAAGAACGTTTAATTTTAGATGAAACACTACTTAGGTATCTACCAAAAAATAGTCAAAATAACCTGCCTGCTTTAATTTCTAAAGATGAGGGATCCTCATTTAACAGCGAAAGGGAAATACTATACAAAGTTTTATTTGACATGAAAGCAGATTTGAATGACTTAAAAAAGCTAACATTAGAATTGATGCAAACTAAAAATTTGAGTGACTTTAAAAAAAATAATGAAAAACTAATCCAAAAAGTTTATGATGAAGGCAGCAAAGATATTGAAAAGAAAAATGTAGAAATTTTATCAATTAATCACAAGGAAAAATATGATTTTATTGAAGAAATTAAAGAAATAGAATCTTTATCAATTCATGATAAAGAATTAGAGTTAATAAAAAAATCTTTAGAAAAGCATCAAGGTAAAAGGAAACTTGCTGCTACGGAGTTAGGAATTAGTGAAAGGACATTATACAGAAAAATCAAACAGTTTAATTTATGAAAATACTAAGGATTCCTACTATAGTTTTTATATTATTAATGTGCATTAGTTGCTCTGTAAAATACAGTTTCACAGGTGCATCAATCTCATCTGAAACTAAATCATTTCAAGTAAATTATTTTCAAAATAACTCAACTCTTGTTGAACCTGGAATTGACAGAGATTTTACAAATAAATTAATTGACCTATTGATAAATCAAACAAGTCTTGAGCTTGTTAAATCAAAAGGAGATCTAATTTTTGAGGGGGAAATTGTTGAATACAGAATATCCCCTACAACTGCAACTGCTAACAACACTGCTGCTCAAAACAGACTTACAATTGGAATTAACGTAAGATTTTTTGATAAAAATGATAGTGAATCGGATTTTGAAAAAAGATTCTCTTTTTATTATGATTTTCCAGGTAATAGTCAACTGATTGGAAGCCAAAAAGAAACAGCTGTAGACGAAATTTTTGAAAGAATAACACAAGATATATTTAACGAAGCATTAGCAAAATGGTAAAGAAAAGTAAATCCAATTTGATAAAAATATTAAAAAACCCTCACAAAATATCTGAAAGCGAAGCCATCTTTGTTGATGAACTGGTTAAAGAATTCCCTTATTTTCAAGCTGTAAGGGCAATTCAATTAAAAAATCACAAAAATCATGAAAGTTTCCAGTTTAATAAAATTTTAAATAAGACCGCTGTATACACAAGTGATAGAAGAATATTATTTGATTTCATTGAACAAAATTTTTTAGCTAATAACAAAAGAACGAAAAACTTAAACAATCAAAAAGTTTTTGAAAAAAGTGAGAGTAAAACATTTGTCAATTGGTTAGAACAAGTAAATTTAATACCAATTGATAGATCTAATGAATCTTTAATAATTGATAAATTTATATCAAAAAAACCTAAGCTTAGACCTAAAGATATTGAAGAAACGGTAGCAATTCAAGACGATAACGAAAGTCTAGAAATAAATAAAGAATCGCTTGTAACAGAGACATTAGCAAGATTATATGTTGAGCAAGAAAACTATGAAAAAGCAATTCAAACTTATAAAATTTTAATTTTGAAATTTCCAGAAAAAAACAGTTACTTTGCAAGCGCAATTAAAAAACTCAAGAAACTGAAGTAGTATGGGATCTTATTCATTTTTATTAGCCATTATTGTGATAGTATCTTTTTTACTTGTTGTAGTAATAATGGTACAAAATCCTAAAGGTGGAGGGCTTGCTTCTACTTTTGGTGGTGGAGGCACTCAGCAACTTGGTGGTGTCAAACAAACAACTGATTTTTTAGATAAAAGTACATGGACTCTTGCAATTATTTTAATCGCTTTAATTATGCTTTCAAATTTAACTTTTGACCAAGGTGAAAATAGTGTTGAATCCAAGGCATTAGATTCTAGCGAATTGATTGATAAGCCTATCCCATTGGATGATCTACCTATTGAAATTGAACCTGATACTCAATAATTTCTTGTATTAATGAAATTTTGTCATATTTTTTTCAATGGCATGATTTATGAAATTTAAATAAATAAATTAATTATGAAACTTAATATTAAACCATTAGGAGATAGAGTTTTAGTTGAACCTTTAGAAGCTGAAACAAAAACAGCATCTGGAATAATAATTCCAGACAATGCTAAAGAAAAGCCACAAAAGGCTACAGTTGTTGCGGTTGGAAGCGGAACTTCAGAGCATAAAATGACAGTCAAAATTGGTGATACTGTAATGTACGGTAAGTATTCTGGAAGTGAGCTAAAGCTAGAAGGAAAAGATTATCTGATTATGTCAGAAAAAGATATTTTAGCAATTGTTTAATTTAAAATTTTAAAAAAAATGGCAAAAGAAATTAAATTTGATATTGAAGCTAGAGACGGATTAAAAAAAGGAGTTGATGCTCTAGCAAATTCGGTCAAAGTAACATTAGGGCCAAAAGGAAGAAATGTAATTCTTAGCAAATCCTTTGGTGGACCTCAGGTAACCAAAGATGGTGTTACTGTTGCAAAAGAAATTGAATTAGAAAATGAACTTGAAAATATGGGTGCACAAATGGTTAAAGAAGTTGCATCCAAAACTAATGACCTTGCTGGTGATGGAACTACAACAGCAACAGTACTTGCCCAAGCAATTGTTAAAGAAGGTCTAAAAAATGTTGCATCAGGTGCAAATCCAATGGACTTAAAAAGAGGGATTGATAAAGCCGTAAAATGTATAACGGATGAGTTAAACAAACAATCAAAAGAAGTTGGAAATTCATCTGAAAAAATTCAACAAATTGCTAGTATTTCTGCTAATAATGATAATACCGTTGGAAATCTTATTGCACAAGCATTTGAAAAAGTTGGAAAAGAAGGTGTAATAACAGTTGAGGAAGCAAAAGGTACTGATACTTATGTTGATGTTGTCGAAGGAATGCAATTTGATCGTGGTTATCTATCCCCTTACTTTGTTACAAATGCTGATAAAATGATCACAGAACTTGAAAACCCTTATATACTGTTATTTGACAAAAAAATATCAAACCTTCAGGAAATATTACCAATCTTAGAACCAGTTTCTCAGTCTGGTAGATCATTATTAATTATTGCTGAAGATGTAGAAGGTCAAGCATTAGCTACGTTAGTTGTGAATAAACTTAGAGGGGGGTTAAAAATTGCAGCGGTCAAAGCACCAGGCTTTGGAGATAGAAGAAAAGCAATGCTAGAAGATCTCTCTATACTTACAGGGGGGACTGTCATTTCAGAAGAGAGAGGGTTTTCTCTAGAAAATGCAGACTTAAAGATGTTAGGTACTGCAGAAACAGTTACTATTGATAAAGATAATACAACCATAGTTAATGGCGCTGGCAAGGCAAATGATATAAAAGCAAGAGTAAATCAAATCAAGGCACAAATTGAAACAACATCTAGTGACTATGACAAAGAAAAACTTCAGGAAAGATTGGCCAAATTAGCAGGTGGAGTTGCTGTTCTTTATGTAGGTGCTGCAAGTGAAGTTGAAATGAAAGAGAAAAAAGATAGAGTTGATGATGCACTTCATGCAACTCGTGCAGCCGTAGAAGAAGGTATTGTTGCTGGTGGTGGAGTGGCTTTAATCAGAACTAAAGAAAAATTATCTAAAATAAAGTCTGAGAACAGTGATGAAAATACAGGTATTCAAATAGTTGAGAAAGCTATTGAGTCTCCTATACGTACAATTGTTGAAAATGCCGGAGGTGAAGGTAGTATTGTGATTTCAAAAGTATTAGAGAGTAAAGACAATATCGGTTATGATGCCAAGAAGGAAGAATATGTAGATATGTTAAAGGCTGGGATCATTGACCCTAAGAAAGTTACCAGAATTGCACTTGAAAACGCTGCATCCGTGGCAGGGATGATTTTAACCACTGAGTGTGCAGTTGTTGAAATTAAAGAGGAAAAACCGGCTGCTATGCCACCAATGGGTGGTGGTGGAATGCCAGGCATGATGTAGAAAATTTTACATTTTAAAAAAAGAGCGAATTTTCGCTCTTTTTTTATTTATGATTCTTTACAACTTCTTCATCTCGATATTTGCAGCACATATCCAGTTTAGCATAAGCTTCATCAGTTGCTACTTCTAATTTTGTATCGTGACCAATTGAAGCAATTTTTTTATGTATTTCTTCTAGTGAAATTTTTTTCTCATTATAAATTACCCTAAGCATTCTATTTTTTTTATCCCAATCAGCCAATTTAATTCCCTTTGTAGCTAAACAATTTGATTCAATCCTCTTCTCACACATTCCGCAAACCCCATCAACAAAAATAACGTCTGATTTGGTTTGAGAAAAGCTGATAGTTGAAAGAAAAACCGCAATTACAATTAGAAAGTTTATTTTCATCATATTTAAAATTTATTTTATAAAATATCTTAATCCAAGATACGGGATTCTACCAAAAATTGGACCATATACATATGTAGCATCAAAATAAGCGCCAAATGGATCATCTGAAGCAAGAATTATATTTTTCTGTCTATAGTTTGTCAAATTTTCAACCCCAAGGTAAATCTGAAACGAGTCGTTAAATACCCTTGTAATTTGGGTATTTATAAGATTTAATCTTTCTGAAATATCTGAAAGTTGATATTCTGAAGGATTAGTTTCAGTAGAGGGTAGTCTTTGTTGACCAACATGGTTAAAGGTAAGATCGTACTTCCAATTTTTTCCATTATCATTAGTTGACCCACTATATGCTATATTAAAGAAAATTCGATCGCTAGGAGTTAACGGGTTTCTCAACCTTCCATGTGTAATATAATCTGTTTCAGCAACTGTATTTTTGTATGCAAATAATAAATCAATCGAATTTGAAAGAGTAAAAGAAAATTGGGCTTGAAAGCTATTTGAGAAGCTTTTTCCAGTCAAATTATAAAAACTAATCTGTGCTGGAGTTTCCCAGTCTGCCACTACTTTGTTTTCAAAGTCAGTGATATAATAATCAAGAATCAATCTTGATTCTTTTCCAAATAACTTAAAACTGTTGATAATAGAAATTCCATAATTCCACGCCTCATCTGCCTTCAAATTTGCAAAATCTGAAAGATT
>NTKO01000005.1 GCA_002457735.1 Bacteroidetes bacterium MED-G13
TACATCTTTGGCCTGCAGTACCCACAGCTCCAAATACTGCACCCATTACAGTCATTTTTACATCCGCATCAGGAGTTACAATAATGGCATTATTTCCACCAAGCTCCAAAAGTGACTTTCCTAATCTAGATCCAACAGCACCAGCAACTATTTTACCCATTCTAGTTGAACCTGTTGCTGAAATCAAAGGAACTCTTTTATCATTTGTCATAAATTCTCCAACCTTATAATCTCCGTTAATTAAACAAGATATTCCTTCTGGCAAATCATTTTCTTTTAAAATATTAGCAATTATGTTTTGACATGCAACTGAGCAAAGTGGTGTTTTTTCACTTGGTTTCCAAACACATACATCTCCGCATATCCATGCAAGAGCAGTATTCCAAGACCAAACAGCAACGGGAAAATTAAATGCAGAAATAATCCCAACGATACCAAGGGGATGATATTGTTCGTACATCCTGTGTCCTGGTCTTTCACTATGCATGGTAAGACCATGTAATTGTCTCGAAAGGCCAACGGCAAAATCACAGATATCAATCATTTCTTGTACTTCCCCTAAACCTTCTTGCAAACTTTTTCCCATTTCATAAGAAACTAAAGTCCCAAGAGGTTCTTTTAGTTTCCTTAGACTATTTCCAAATTGTCTTACGATTTCTCCTCTATTTGGAGCAGGGACCTTTCTCCAAAATTTAAATGCATTAGCAGCAGTTTCTATTACCTTATTATAATCCTTTAAGGATGTTTCGCCAACAGAACCAATTTTTTTACCATCAACTGGTGAGATGCTGTCAATTGATTCTGAACTTGAAAATGAAATTGATCCAGTTGATGTTCCATTATTTTTTTGGTCAAGACCTAAAATGTTTAGGCAAGTTTGGATTTCCATATATCAAATTTCAGACAATTTTAATGTATTTACCATGCCTTGATCTTTCACAGGCATAGCAGCAAGATTAATAACAATATCGCCCTTTTTTGCGAAACCCTTTTGGTTTACGATATTATTAATCTCATCAATTGTTTTGTCGGTTGAAACCGATCTACTGTAGAAAATAGCTTTCACGCCCCAAAGCAAACTTAGTCTACATAAGATTCTTTTATTGGATGTAAAAACTATTATGTTAGTGTGTGGTCTCCAGGAAGACACTTGAAATCCTGTATATCCACTATTTGTCAAAGTAGTAATCGCTGCTGCACCAGTCTCATTTGCAATTTTAGCAGCATGATAACAAATAAATTTTGTTCGATATCTATTAGTTCTAATTGTTGGTGGACTTGCAGGAACATTGATTTGATCAGAAAACTCAACAATTGAAATTATCTTTGATATTTGAGATACAACTTCAACTGGGAATTTCCCAACCGATGTTTCTGCAGAAAGCATAACAGCGTCTGCACCATCCATTACCGAATTTGCAACATCATTTACCTCAGCTCTACTTGGCTTAAGACTAGAAATCATACTTTCCATCATCTGAGTTGCAATTATTACTGGAATTCTATGTTTTTTAGCTAGATAAACTATTTTTTTCTGTAACAAAGGAACTTCTTCAGAGGGTATTTCAATTCCCAAATCTCCTCTTGCAACCATTATACCATCAGAATTTTGAATTATTTCTTCAATACTATCAATTGCTTCTGGCTTTTCAATTTTAGCAATTATAGGAATTTTTTCATCGGATTGTTTTTCAATTATTTCTCTTAAATTTTGCATATCCTTAGCATTTCTTACAAATGACAATGCAATCCAGTCAACCTCTTTAGAAATTGCAAAGAATAAATCTTTTTTATCCTTTTCTGTAAGCGAGGGTGTAGAAATTTTTGTGTTAGGAAGATTGATACCCTTTCTGGATGAAATGATACCACCTTGAATATTTTTTAACTTAACAATCCTTTTTTTATCTGTTGAAATAACCTCAAAAATTAACTTGCCGTCATCTACTAATACTTTATCACCTTTTTTTACATCTTTTGCAAAATCGATATAAGAAATTGATGCCTTTAATTTGTCCCCTACAAACTGATTTTTACAATCAAAAGAAATTGTTTCTCCTTTTTTTATAGAAACATTGTCATGCATATTTCCTAATCGAATTTTTGGGCCTTGTAAATCTGCTAAAACAGCAACATTTGAGTCCAGTTCCTTATTTAATTCTTTAATTATTTGAATGTAATGATCTACCTCATCATAAGAAGCATGAGAAAAATTTATTCTAAATACATTAACTCCAGCCCTAATTAAATTCTTTAATTTTGTCTTTGAATTACAAGCTGGTCCTAGCGTAGCAACTATCTTGGTTCTTTTAAATTTTGCTTTTATCATGAAAAAATTAAATTTTCTTTATTTTCTAGAATTTTAGTTGAGACTTGTGCCATAATCAACCCTTCAATTTCTTGAAGCTTATTTAAAACTTTAGTAACAAAATTTTTAGAAAGAATATTTTCGATTGATAAAATATAGTCAACATCTTTTATTTCCTCAAATAAACTTACATTAACATCCATATTGTAGTTATCTTGAAATAGTGATGATGATAAAGACTCGTCTTGGTAGTCAGCTTTAGTTTTATTATTGATCAATTTCCAAGTTAAAAGGTTTGTTTCATCTACAAACTCATATTGCGAAAAATAAGCATTTTTATGATTTTCATGTATATCTAATTTTTTTCTATTAAGATTGATTTTAAATGTTTTATTTAAGGAATATGCCATTCTAAAATCTTCTAGAGATGAATAAATAGAAAAACAATGAAAATTTTCTGAGGATGGAAAAGGATTTAATTTTAGTTTTTTCAAATAAAAATCTATTTATACATAAATATAAGCTTATTCTATGAATTTTGATTTTGATAATTTAAAATATCTTCCTGGAACATAAAAAAGGCTCTTTTAGATGCTTTTTCCTCAGCCTTCTTTTTGGATGTATGCCTAGCTTTTGCAACAATTTTATCATTAAGAAATAATTTAACTGAAAAATATTTTACTGGTTCATTACCGTTATCTTCTTGGGTTTCATACAGATAATTTTTCTTTGTTTTTTGACACCACTCAATAAATAAACTTTTATAGCTTATAATCTTATTTTTTAGCCTTTCCAAATTAACATGAGGATTAATGACTTTTTGAAAAATAAATTGTTTACAAAATTTATAACCCCTGTCCAAAAAAATTGCCCCAACTAGAGATTCAAATAAATTTCCGTGAATATTATCTCCAAATTTTTCATCTGAAATATTGGATTGAACAAACTTTAATAGGTTTAGCTCAATTCCAAGTTCATTTAAATGACTTCTACTAACTATCTTAGCTCTCATTTGAGTAAGGTAGCCTTCAGATCCGCTTGGAATATTTTTAAATAAATATGAAGAAATAATTGAACTTAAGATTGAATCACCCAAAAACTCCAGTCTTTCATAATTTACTGACAAACCATTTAGATCTTTTTTGTTTAATGATCTATGAGTAAAAGCTCTTTTATAAAATTTTAGAGACTTTGGTTTGAAATCTAAAAGTTCTTTAATTGAGTAGTAAAATGGATCTTTTTTGCTTAAAAAACCTAGATCCATTAAGAAAACTTTTTGAATAAAACACAAGCATTATGACCCCCAAATCCAAAGGTGTTACTCATACCAATTAAAGAATCTCTTTCTTGCGCTTTATTCAAAGTAAGATTTAATTTAGGATTAATATTTTCGTCTACATTTCTATGGTTTATTGTAGGAGGAACTATTCCTTCTTTGAGAGATAATATGGTAGAAATTGCTTCAATTGCTCCTGCAGCTCCAAGAAGATGTCCAGTCATTGATTTTGTTGAATTAATATTTATTTTTTCTGCGTAATTCCCGAAGACAATGTCAATAGCCTTCAATTCAGCTATATCTCCCAAAGGAGTTGATGTGCCATGAGTGTTTATCAAATCAACATCACTTGTATTAACTTTTGAATCCCTTAAGCAATTTTTTATTACTGCTTTAACACCATCCCCTTCTGGGTGAGGTGCTGTAATATGATGAGCATCAGAAGATAATCCCCCGCCTAAAAATTCGGCATATATTTTTGCTCCTCTAGCCTTGGCATGCTCATATTCTTCTAAAATTAAAGTTCCCGATCCTTCTCCTAACACAAAACCGTCTCTGGTTGCATCAAAGGGTCTGGATGCAGTTTCAGGTGAATCGTTTCTTGTTGAAAGAGCATGCATAGCATTAAAACCTGCCATTCCTGATATATTAATTCCAGACTCGCTTCCACCTGTAACAATCACATCACAATGTCCCAAGCGTATATAATTTAACGCATCAACCATGGCATTTGCTGAGGAGGCACAGGCTGATACGGTAGTATAATTTGGACCCATAAATCCATACTTTATAGAAATATATCCAGGCGTAATATCTGCAATCATTTTTGGAATAAAAAAGGGATTATATCTTGGTGTACCATCACCCTTGGCGAAATTTAAAACCTCATTTTGGAAGGTTTCCAATCCACCAATTCCAGAGCCCCAAATAACACCGACTCTTAATTTATCTATTTTTTCTAAATCAATACCTGAATCAATTATAGCTTCATCTGTTGAAACCATACCATACTGAGTGAATCGATCCATCTTCCTTTGCTGTTTTCTATCTAAAAATTCCAATGGGTCAAAACCCTTTAACTCACAAGCAAATTTTGTTTTGAATTTTTCAGTATCAAAATATGTAACAGAGGCTGAACCGCTTTTACCAGCAATTAGTCCACTCCAAAAATCCTTAAGATTATTGCCAATAGGGGTAAGTGCTCCAAGACCAGTAACAACTACTCGTTTTAAAGCCATAGAAATATTTTATGAATTTTCAATGTATGAGATCGCTTGACCTACAGTGGAAATATTTTCAGCTTGATCATCAGGGATCTGGATATCAAATTCCTTTTCAAACTCCATTATTAGTTCAACCGTATCAAGGGAATCAGCTCCTAAGTCATTTGTAAAACTAGCTTCATTTACAACTTCACTTTCTTCAACTCCTAGTTTATCAACAATTATTGATTTAACTTTTTGTGCGATATCTGACATAATTTTATATTTATTTAGTTTGAGTGCAAAAATAAAAAAAGTTTATTTTAATTTAACCAAAACAAATGGAAATTTGTAAACACATACATGAATGGCTATATGAATATAATCATCTTCGCATCAGGGAATGGCTCAAATGCTGAAAATATTATTAAATATTTTAATAAAAAAAAATATAATATAAATTGGCTTACCATAAGTAATAACAAGGATGCAGGGGTTATTGAAAAGGTAATAAAACTTGGTTCAAAAATTAAAATTATTTCCAAAAATGAGTTGTATGAAGAAAATTTTATTCACTCAATAATTGATTTGAGCCCTACACTAATCATACTAGCAGGATTTCTTCTAAAAATTCCCAAAAACTTTATCAAAAACTTTAATAATAGAATAATCAATATCCACCCTTCATTATTGCCCAAATACGGGGGGAAAGGAATGTACGGTCAATTTGTGCATCAAAAAGTAATTGAAAACAAAGAAATAAAAAGCGGAATTACTATTCATTATGTAAATGAGAAATATGATGAAGGTGAAATTATTTTTCAAAAAGATATAGAAATCAAAGATCCAAAAACTACTAAAAGCCTAGCTAATCAAATTCACGAATTAGAAATGGAATACTTTCCCATAACTATTGAAAAACTTATTTTATGAAAAAAAATAAATTTTACGTTGTTTGGGTTGGAAATGAAACTGGGGTTTTTAAAAGTTGGGTAGAATGTCAGTTAGCTGTTAAAAACTACAAAGGCTCAAAATATAAAAGTTTTATTGATAAAGAAGAGGCTGAAAAAGCATTTCTTGAAGGTTATGAAGCCTACTATTCCAAAAAAAATTATTCAGATTATAAAAAAAAGATCCCCTCAAATAATGCTATTTGTGTAGATGCAGCATCTAGTGGAAATCCAGGAATTATGGAGTACCAAGGAGTTGACATGATAACAAAAAAAGTTATTTTTAAAATGGGGCCCTATAAAAATGCAACAAATAACATTGGGGAATTTTTAGCTTTAGTTCATGGTATTGCATATTTAAAAAAGAATGGAAAAAGGCAAATCATTTATTCCGACTCAAAAACTGCAATTAGTTGGGTGAAGAAAAAAAAATGTAAAACAACACTTAAAAAAAATTCTGAAAATAAAGAAGTTTTTGAACTTGTAAACAGAGCTATTAAATGGTTGAATATAAATAAATATAATATTAATATTTTTAAATGGGATACTAAGTTATGGGGGGAAATTCCGGCAGACTTTGGAAGAAAATAGCCTATAGCGCAGGAATTGCTAGTTTAGTTTTTTTTGCTGTTAGTAAATTATGTCCAAATTATGTTAATGAAAATGGATGGCTAATAGAACCGTGTTTTGGATTTATTCCCATAGCATGGTTTTTTTTATTTATATGTCTTTTAATTTTCGTTATTCAAGTAATCATTATATATTTCAATTTTTAAATAAATGAGCAAAGTAATTATTGTAGGAACACTGGCATTTGACTCAATAGAAACACCTCATGGAAATGCTATAAATATTCTTGGGGGTTCAGCTCCATATGCAAGTCTTGCAGCATTAACTGTGGATATAAAATGTGCAATAATTTCAATAATTGGAAATGACTTTACAGAAAATTACTTAGATATTTTTAGATCCAGAAGTATTGATATTTCTGAGGTTCAAATTGATAATTCTGGAAAATCATTTTTTTGGTCTGGGAAATATCGTAAAGATATGAAAACCCGAGACACTTTAGAAACTCAGGTAAATGTACTTTCAAAATTTAATCCAAATATCCCTAAGGATTTTGATGATGCTAATATTTTAGTACTAGGAAATCTCGACCCAAAAGTACAGTTAGATGTTATCAATAAAAAATTCAAAAAAACAAGATTCATTGTTTTGGATACCATGAATTTTTGGATGAATCATAGTATTAAAGACCTGAAGAAAGTTATTTCAAAAGCAGATCTTATTTGCATAAATGATGAGGAAGTTATGCAACTATCTCATTCTAATGATTTACAGCAAGCCGTTGAAAAAATTTTAAAAATGGGCCCAAAGTATTTAATTATGAAAAATGGAGAAAAGGGTGCTATTTTATTTTCTAATAATAACAAATTTAAGTGTTCAAGCTATCCAGTAAAAAAAGTTATTGACCCCACTGGAGCGGGTGACTCCTTTGCAGGGGCATTAGCCGGTTATTTAGCCAAAGAAAAAAATATTAATTTTCCATCAATTTCATCTGCAATTATATACGCAAATGGGGTAGCTTCTTTTTGTGTTGAAAAATTTGGAGTTGAAAACATGCTTGAAATAAATAAAAAAGAGTTGGAGGAAAGAATAAACTTTATAAAAAATCACAATATTTAAATGTCAATTTTAAATTTTTATTTGTTTTTTTGTAAGCATACTTTAATGAAATGAGTGATGCTTTAAAACACGAGTGTGGAATCGGTCACATCAGGTTACTTAAACCTTTAGAATTTTACAAAAAAAAATATGGTAGTGCATTTTATGGAATAAATAAAATGTACTTATTGATGGAAAAGCAACACAATCGTGGGCAAGATGGTGCTGGTTTTGCGAGCATAAAACTTGATGTTGACCCTGGAAACAGATTTATAAGCAGAATTAGATCGAAAGAAAAACAGCCAATTCAAGACGTATTTTCAAAAATTAACTTGCGAATTAATAACGAAATTGAGTCTAATAAAAATATTATAAATGATATTCAAAAATTAAAAACTAAAGTTCCTTATCTCGCTGAAGTCATGCTCGGACATGTGAGATATGGGACCTTTGGAAATAATAGCGTTGAAAATGTGCATCCATTTTTGAGACAAAATAATTGGAAGCACAGAAACCTAATTCTAGCAGGAAACTTTAATATGACTAATTCAAGAGAATTGTTTAACAGCTTAATTGAACTGGGTCAACATCCAAAGGAATATACAGATACAGTAGTGATAATGGAAAAAATTGGGCATTTTTTAGACGATGCTGTAGGGAAGTTATACAAAGAGTTTAAAAAAAATGGTCTTTCTAAACAAGAATGCTCGATAAAAATTTCTGAAAAGCTTGATGTTTTTAAAATCCTCAAAAAAGCCTCTAGCAGGTGGGATGGTGGTTATGTAATAGGTGGCCTTTTTGGGCATGGAGATTCTTTTGTTTTTAGAGATCCTAACGGAATAAGACCAGCTTTTTATTACAAAGATGAAGAAATTGTAGTAGTTGCATCTGAAAGGCCAGCTATACAAACTGCATTTAATTTAAAGTTAGATCAAATTAAAGAGCTGAAACCTGGAAATGCAATTGTAATAAAAAGTAGCGGAAAAATTAAAATTAAATCTGTAATCAAAAAAAATGAAAATAAATCGTGTTCATTTGAAAGAATATATTTTTCAAGAGGAAATGATTCTGATATTTACCAAGAAAGAAAAAACCTTGGGAAATATATAATGCCAAAAATACTAGATGAAATAAATTATGACATTCTCAATACGGTTTTTTCTTACATTCCTAATACAGCTGAAACATCTTTTTTTGGAATGATTGAAAGCGTTGAAGAATTTTTAAATGCAAAAAAAACTGATGAAATAATCACAAATAAAAATCTATCTGAGGACAAAATTCGCACAATTCTATCACAAAGACCAAGAATTGAAAAAATTGCAGTTAAAGACGTAAAATTAAGAACCTTTATAACAGAGGACAATAGTAGGGATGACTTAGTAGAGCATGTTTATGATATTACATATGGTGTTGTTAAAAAGGAGGATACATTGGTAATTATTGATGATAGTATTGTGAGGGGCACGACACTGAAAAAAAGTATACTAAAAATGCTTGATCGTCTAAACCCAAAAAAAATTATTATAGTTTCCTCTGCTCCTCAAATTAGGTATCCAGACTGCTATGGAATAGATATGGCTAATCTTCAAAGCCTCATTGCATTTAATGCTACTCTAGCTTTATTAAAAGAAAAAAATAAATCTTCATTAATCAAAGAAATTTATTTAAAATGTAAAGAAGAACTTAAGCGTGAGGATACAGAAATGCAAAATCAAGTTAAGGAGATTTATAATCAATTTTCTTATGAAGAAGTTTCACAAAAAATTACTGAAATTCTTAGCTCTGACATAATTGACAGTGAAGTCAAAATAATTTTTCAACCCATTGAAAATTTACATAGAGCATGTCCTAACTCCAAGGGTGACTGGTATTTTACTGGTAACTATCCAACCAGTGGTGGGAATAGGGTAGTTAATACAGCATTTGTGAACTTTTATGAGGGCAATAAAAAGAGAGCTTATTAATTATTTAGCCTTATCAAACTTTTCTGAAACTACACCCCAATTAATAACTTCAAAGAAAGCACTTACATAATCTGGTCTTCTATTTTGGTAGTTTAAATAATATGCGTGTTCCCAAACATCAATTCCAAGAATTGGAGTCCCTCCACAGCCAATCATTGGCATCAAAGGATTGTCTTGATTTGCAGATGAGCACAACTCAAGCTCTCCATCCTTGACACATAACCAAGCCCATCCAGAACCAAATCTTGATGCAGCTACACTTGAAAATTGACTTTTAAATTCTTGAAAGTTCCCAAAAGATTTTTCAATGGAATCTTTTAACTCGAGGGACATTTCATTGTTTGAACTAGGGGTCATAATTTCCCAGAATAACTTGTGATTATAAAATCCGCCAGCATTGTTTCTCAAAGCCATATTTTTCATGTCAACTTTAGAAAGTAAGTCTTCAATTGAGTCAAAAGATAAATCAATATTTTCCAATGCTGCATTTAACTTGTTAGTGTAGCCTTGATGATGTTTTGAATGATGAATTTCCATAGTTCTTGAGTCAATGTGAGGTTCAAGGGCATCATATGAAAAGTTTAATTGTGGAAGTGTAAAACTCATTTTTTTTATTCAAATTTAACATATTTATATTAAATAACAACAAGTATTATTAACTTGTACTTGTATGAGTAAATCTAGTCTTTTTAAGTTGTACAATGCTTCTGCTGGCAGTGGTAAAACATTTAATCTAGTTAAAGAATACTTAGTTCTCTTATTAAATTCAGAAGATTTTTTTTTCTACAGAAAAATTCTATCAATCACATTCACTAATAAAGCTGTCAATGAAAAAAAACGTAGAATTTTAAAATACTTAACTGATTTTTCTCGTGGAAATTTCAAAGATAAAAATATGGCTAGTTTAATTTTTTCAGAAACTGGTCTAAATGGTGTTGAGCTGCAAAAAAAATCACTGAAAATATTAAAATCCATATTGAAAAATTATAATTCCTTTGAGATTTCAACCATTGACAAATTTACGCAAAAGGTTATCAAAGGGTTTAACTATGAACTAGGAATAAGCAATAATTATGAAATAGAACTCGATGAAAAAGAATTTTTAGACAAAGCTGTAGACAACTTAATTGACGGAATGAAGTGGGAAAAAGAACTTCTGGAAAAGATTATTTCATACTCTGAATTTAAATCTGATAATCAGAAAAGCTGGGATATTGTCGCTGATTTACAAAACATGTCAAGGCTATTAATTAATGAGCAAAACTTTTCAGAGATACAAAATCTGGATAAATTCAATCTTAATGATTTTAATAAATTAGAAAAAAAGTTAAAATCTGATTTTTATCTTCATAAAGTAAAAGCTAAAGAAATTGCAAATAAAATTTTAAAAGAAATATTAGATAAAAATATAAGTTTTTTAGCTTTCTCTAGACAAACAATTCCTAACTATTTCAAAAAAATAATTTCTGGTGAAATAAGAAACCTTTTCAAAAGTAAAATATTTGAAAACTTAAGTGATGCTAAACTTTACCATTCAAAAGTTAATGAAATTGAAATTGAAAAAATTGAAAAAATTAGAACTCAAATTATCAAAGCTTTTAATGATTCAAAGTCACACGTCCAAAAAGCCCTATTATGTGAAAATATTTTAAATAATTTAATCCCTCTTTCGGTACTTAATCTATTGAAAGATGAAATTGAAAAAATTAAAAAAGAAGATAATATAATTCCTATTTCTGAATTTAATAAGATTATTCACAAAGAAATTAAGAATCAACCCGTTCCTTTCATATATGAAAAAATAGGATCAAAATTTTCACATTTTTTTATCGATGAGTTTCAAGACACTTCAAAATTACAATGGAATAACATATTACCATTAATTGAAAATTCACTTGCCTCCGAAAATTCAATGCTGTTAATCAGTGGAGATCCTAAACAATCAATATACAGGTGGAGAGGAAGTGAAGTAAATGAGTTTTTAAATATTATAAAATCCAATAATTTATTTCAATGTCGTCAAACAACTATTCCTCTTAAATCAAACTACAGAAGTGGTAAAGCAATTGTTAAATTCAATAATGGGCTTTTTCAAAATATTTGTAAAAATTTTGCACAAAACAAATTGATCCAAGAAATTTATAAAGACGCAGTGCAAACTACCAACACAAATCTTGTGGGATTTGTTCAAATTGTTTTACGTAAAAAAACGTCAATTGAAGAACTGAAAGATTTTTATAATTCCAAGACCCTTGAAATTATAAAGAATGTAATTTCTAGAGGTTACTCTCTAAAAGATATTTGCATCCTTGTAAGAAAAAAGAAGGAAGGCTTAACGATAAGCAAATATCTAATTGAAAATGATATTGCAGTTATGTCTTCAGACACTCTAAATATTTCCTCAAGTCAAGTGGTAAATTTGATCATTGAGCTTTTCAGATTTGCAGTTGATAACTCAAAAGGCTCAAAAATGAAAATTCTTGCATTATTATTGGATCTAAAAGTATTTGATCACTGTAAAGAGGATTTTATGATTTTAAATGCTGATGAAAATCTTTGTGACATTTTAAAAAATCAAAAGATTGATTTTAAATTGAACAAATTCAAAAACCTGTCAATTTATGAGGCAGCTGAGTACTTAATTTACTGTTTTCATTTGGGTATAAATGACATTACTTATGTAATTTCTCTATTAGATTTTATTAATGAATCTACATATCGCCACAATAATAATTTTAGTTCTTTTTTAGAGCTTTTTGAATCAAAAAAAGAAAGTTTAAATGTAATTTCATCGGACAACATAAACGCTGTGGAAATTTTAACAATTCATAAATCAAAGGGATTAGAATTCCCTGTAGTAATATTTCCATACGCTGATATTTCGATAAATTCGGATTTAAAACCAAAAGCTTGGATAGATATTAATTCTAAGCAAGAAACAAATTTGAACAGGGCAATAATTAATTTGAATACAGATATAAAAGAAATAGACTTAACAACTTATCAAAAGCATAAAGATTCAGTAGAAATTGATAATTTAAATATTTTGTACGTAACACTGACAAGGTCAAAAGATGAGCTTTATGTACTTGCCGATGAGAAGTTAACTAGAAGGGGGGATGAAAATTTAAATTATTTTTCTGGACAAATAATTAGCTATTTGAAAAGTATTGGAAGCTATGATCTAGAAAAAAATTTGTTTGAATTTGGTTTTTTACAAAAGAAAATTAAGGATGAAAAAGAGAGTGAAACGTTAATGCCTAATGCAACATATTTTTTTAATGCCAGATCAAAAAATAATATTGATATTTCAGAGAAAAACTTTAATAGATGGCTTAATGATATTAATGTGATAACGAATGATGGGACAATATTTCACAGTATTATGTCAAAAATCACTCACAAATCTGAAATATCAAAAGTTTTAGATAGCTTTTATTTACAACGAAAAATTACCAAGGACCAAACAAAAGTATTCGAGTCAAAAATTAAATCTATACTTAACCACGATAAACTAAAAAAATATTTTGAACCTGAATCTAAGTTGTTCAACGAAAGAGAGATAATAACCAAGTCTGGAAAAATTCTCATCCCAGACAAATTAGTTTTCTTTGAAAGAAATAAAGTAGGCATTCTAGATTATAAAACTGGTAAAAAAAATGACACTCACAAACAGCAATTAAATATGTATGAAAAGGCACTAAAAAATATCGGGATTATAACGATTGAAAAGGTATTAATTTATGCAGATAAAAAAATTGAAGTAGAAATTTTTAAATGATATTTAGATTTCGACTAAGCTAAAAACATCTAAATTCTTGATTTTTAAGTAACTATTTTGCTTTTTTAGGTTGATTATTACTAGTTTTACAAGGAATTAAACAAATTATTATGAAAAAAATTAGTGTGTTATTTACAATTTTTTGCTTTCTACTTGGAAACATAAATTTTTATGGACAAGATTCAGAAAACAAGTGGCAATTTAGTTTTGGGGTGAATGCAGTAGATTTAGATGCTGACACATCCACAAAACTGACAGAATTTTTTGATATTCAAGATAATTGGAATGTATCTAAATCTCCTATTTCAATGATTTCGCTTTCTAAGTATTGTGGAAATAATATTTCTTTTAGTTTAAGTGGATCTTTTAATACAATTTCTAAATACGTTCCATCAGCTGCTGCTAACAATGGAAATCCAACCAATGAGTTTTTAGCAGTGGATGCTATGCTAAAATATGATCTTTCTAATGTGTTTACCATTGTAAAATGGGAGCCGTTTGTTGGAATTGGTCCTGGCTACACATGGTTTGATGATCAAACATATATGACAGGAAATCTTTCTGTAGGTGCCAATTACTGGTTTAGTGAAGTGTTTGGTCTTACTCTAATGGCTGATTTCAAAAACAATTATGATGATATTAGAGAATCTCTTAAATATGATGAAGGGGGAACAATGAGGTGGTCAGCAATGCTGTCAATGAAGTTTTAATATATATTTAATATTGTATAATTAAATTTTAATTTAAATTACTGTAGTTTTACGGTATAATAACCTATTTTTGCGAAAAATCTTATAAGTTAATTTTTATTATGAAAAAATTTTACACATTCAATTTAGTAATACTTTTATCATTAAGCGTTGCTATTACTCATGCACAAGACAAAAATAACAACTGGCAATTAAGCTTTGGTGTGAATGCTGTTGATCTTGATGCAGATACTAAAACCAAAATTCCTGAATTCTTAGACGCAGACAGCTACTGGAATATTTCCAAGTCTCCCGTTTCTTATGTTTCAATTTCTAAGTATTTAGAGAACAATATATCTTTTGGACTAAGTGGATCTTTTAGTACAATTTCTAAATATTCATCAAATTACAATATTCCCCCGGCAAATAATGGGAATCCGACTAATGAGTTCTTAGCTGTAGATGCTATGTTCAAATACGATCTTTCAGACGTATTCACAGTTTTTAAATTTGAGCCTTTTATTGGTGTTGGCCCTGGTTACACTTGGTTTGAAGATCAAAAATATTTAACGGGAAATCTTTCTGTAGGTGCGAATTATTGGTTTAGTGATGTATTTGGGATAAGCTTAATGGCAGACTTTAAAAATAACTATGACGATATTAGAGAAAACTTAATGTATGATGAGGGTGGTACGATGAGATATTCGGCTACGTTTTCGATAAAATTTGGAGGAACAGATACTGATGGTGACGGTATTTACGACCAACATGATAAATGTGTGGATGTTCCTGGTTTAGAAGAATTTGACGGTTGTCCAGATTCAGATAGTGATGGAATACAAGACAGCGAAGATGATTGTCCTTTAACTCCTGGCCTTGTTGAGTTTAATGGATGTCCTGATACTGATGGGGATGGTCTCCCAGATAATAAAGACAAATGTCCAGAAAGTGCTGGATCGGAAGGAATGGGTGGTTGCCCAGATGATGACAATGATGGAGTAATTAATAAAAATGACAAGTGTCCTAATGAAGCCGGTCCATTGGCAAATAAAGGGTGTCCATGGCCTGATTCTGATGGAGATAGTGTTGTTGACAAAGATGACAAATGTCCTGAATTACCAGGATCAGCATCTAATGATGGCTGTCCAGAAGGACCATCTGATGAAGATAAACTTTTAATTACTGAATTATCTAGAGGAATTAAGTTTGCATTTGGTGCAACTGTATTTACAGATGGGACACCTCCTGTACTTGATAAAATAGTAACAGTAATTGAGAAATATCCCACAGCAAGCTTCTCTGTTGAGGGCCACACGGATAGCATTGGTACCAAAGGATTTAATCAATCTCTTTCTGAAGCTAGAGCTAATTCTGTAGTTGAATATCTTGTTTCAAGAAATATTTCTGCAGATAGAATGAGCGCTCTTGGCCTTGGGGAAAATAGTCCAATTGACACAAATGTTAATCCTGACGGTAGATCAAAAAATAGAAGAGTAGAAATTATTTTTGAAAAATAAAATCTTTTCTACAACTATGATAAAAAACGCTTCGCTAAATGCGAGGCGTTTTTTATTTTTATATAATGCATAATTTTTTAAAAGATGTAGTTAAAAGGATTTCTAGCTCTAAAATTCCTTTTTCTGAATACACATTTATTCTACCAAATAAAAGATCAGCTTTATTTTTAAAAAAAGAAATTTCTCATTTTCAAAATGCTGATATCATTAGTCCCATAATTTTTGAAATTGATGAATTCATGCAACATATCTCAGGGTTTGAAAAAATTGAAGAATCTGAGTTGTATTTTGAATTCTACAAATCCTATCTCGAAAACAATTCTAAAGAAAATGAAAACCAGTCATTTGATGAATTCATTTCTTGGGCCAAATTAATGCTTATAGACTTTAATGAAATAGACAGGGAGTTATGCGAAACAAATAAGCTCTTTGACTACGTAAATGCATTCAAAGATTTAAATCATTGGTCCTTTGAAGAAAAAGAAACAGAACTGCTAAAAAAATATATTTTATTTTGGAAAAATTTAAAACCCTACTACAATTCATTAACCAAAAAATTAATTGCGAGAAAAAGGGCGTATCAGGGGAAAATATACCGAGAGGCTACAAAATTAATAGAAGGGTTTATTAAAAAAAACAATATTGTTAATCACATATTTTTAGGGTTCAATGCGCTTAGTAAAGCTGAATCAAAAATTATTCAAAATATAATTGATCAAAATGAAAGTAATCTTATTTTTTGGGATATTGATAAGACATTAATTGATTCCGATTACAACAATTCATCTTTTTTCATAAAATCTTATTTAAAAAACTGGAATTATTACAAATCAAATAAAAAGGAACTAGTTTCTGATGAATATCAAAAAGAAAAAAAAATCTCAGTATTAGGATCAGCTAAAAGTATAATACAGTTAAAGTATGTAGGTAGTCTAATACAAAAAATGAGTAAAGCAGAACAAAATAAAACCGCTATTGTTCTTTCTGACGAAAATTTACTTATTCCCATGCTTAATTCACTTCCAATAGCTCTTGGAAATGTAAATGTAACGATGGGATACCCTATAGAAAACACAACCACAAATTCATTTTTTAAATCATTGTTTAAACTTCACTATTCAAAGAGAAAAGAGTTTTACTATAAAGATGTGGTGTCAATTTTACAAAATGAGTTATTAAATTCTTTTTTTGAAAATGACAATAATATTTTGGAATCACTTAAAAAAAATAATTTGATATATGTTTCTGGTAAAGACTTAATTGAATTAGATAAGAAAAATGAAAAATTATATGATTTATTGTTCACTCAATGGGGAAATCCTAAAACAGCAATAAAAAACTGTCTGAAGTTAATAAATGAGATTAAAAAAGAATTAAAAAAGAAAGATAAAATACATGCAAATTTAATCTATCACATAGAAAATATTTTTTTGCAATTAGAAAATTATATCAATGTTTATGATTTTATACGTTCAGTAAAAAGCCTGGATACTATTTATAATGAATTATTAAAATCATGTAAATCTCCATTTCAATCGTCAAATAATAATGCAATTCAAATTATGGGCATGCTTGAAACGAGATTATTAAATTTTGAAAATATATTCATTATATCAATGAATGAGGGAATACTGCCTATGGGTAAAATTAATAACAGCTATATTCCCTTTGAAATAAAAAAGAAATTTGGACTTCATACTCATTTTGAGAAAGATGCAATTTTTGCGTATCACTTCTTCCGCCTAATTAAAGGAGCAAAAAAAATTGTAATAACTCATAATACAGAGCCTGATATTAGAGGCGGGGGTGAAATAAGTAGATTTATTAGACAGATTGATGCTGAAGGGATACACAAGATAAATTATCAAATAATAAGCAGTGAAAAGAAAATAATAGTTACTAATAATGATTATAAGAAAACAGATCTTGTATTAAATAAATTGGAGGAAATTTTAGAAGAAGGTATAACAGCATCAATGTTGAATTTATTTCTAATTGATAAAAGGAAATTTTTTGAAAGATATATTTTAAAAATTAAGGATGAAAGTATTGAGGAGATTGCAAAAGCAAACACATTGGGCAATATTGTTCATGATACAATTGAAGAATTATATACCCCATTAATAAATAAAAGTTTAAATATAAAAGAGCTTGAAAGAATTAAAGAAAATATCAAAAATACAGTATTAAAAAAAACAAAGGAATACATCAACAAAAAAAGCCTTGAGAGGGGAAAAAACATAATTATAAGCAACACAGCTATTAACTATGTAAAAAAGCTTATCAATAGGGACATTAACTTATGCAGAAATGGTAATAAGGTTAAAGTTTTATGTGTAGAGAAAAAATTTACAAGTAAAATAGTGAGTGACGGAAGAGAAATTAAAATAAGAGGGAAAATTGATAGAATAGACTTGTATAATGGTGATATAAGGTTGGTGGACTACAAAACAGGCAAACTAATTGAGAAAAACAAGATTAATATAAAATCAATGAAAGAAATAAAGAATGAAAATGGGATTTACGCATTACAACTTTTATTTTATGCAATAGCTGTTAAAAAGGATTATAAAGAAAATGTTTTTGGTGAAATTGTTTCATCAAGGGATTCATTAGATCATAGCAAGGTTCTGCATATTGAAGGAAATAAGTATTTAGATAAGAGTACAATAGATCTTGGTAAAAAATATATATTCGATATTATAGGGGAGATTATGAATAAAGGAGAGGTCTTCTAATTTTTTTTTATAAAAAATGCTTGAACTTTGTTCAAGATTATCTTAAATAAATAGTATCTTTATAAATATTTACAACAGTAAAAGTACAAATACGTTACTATAATATGTAATAAAATTTGGAAAGTTATGAACATAAGATTGATAATATCAAACTATAAAAATCAAGATGAAACATCTAAAGTTTTGTTTGATTGCAGCGAAAGTAAATACAGAAAAAAAATTGATACAGGTGTGAAAATTCAAGGTATTGGGCAAATAGGGCTTAGGATAAGAGAAAATGAACTAGATAGTTTCTCCATTGAAAAAAAAATACTTCTCACTAAGCTATTGGATAAGGCAAAAAATGCTATTGCAAATTATAAAAATTTTGGTTGGAATTTTCTTGAGCTCGAAAACTTTCTTAAAGAACCTATTTATAAATACTCTGTTGAGCACTATGTAAGTGATGTTTTTAATAAGTCAAAAACAATTATTACTGGTAAGGATTATTTAAATGCAGTAAGGGTTTTTAAAAAATATTTAAAGAAAAACAACCTTACATTTGACTTTTTACTTGATCCACAAAATGTTTTGAAGTTTAAGTTTAATGCGCAAAAAAACAATGTGAAACAAACTTCAATTAATTCTTATTTAAAAAAAATGAAGATAATAATGTCTCAAGCTAAGAATGATGGTATTATTAGCTCAAGATTCATATTACCTAAATACGTAATTGAAAAGCCCAATACAATTAAGGCCAAAACTGAGTTTAATATCAATGAGGTTATAGAATCTGTAAATCAATGTCAAGACATATTTCAAGTTCAGTCCTTAACAATTTTTATTTTTCTAATTGCTAATCATGGAATGAACCCTGGAAATCTAATTAATTATCAATTATTAAATAAAACCCAAAGCAGTATTGTAAAATCATTAATACTTGAAAATGAACATAATTATATTTTTTTTAAAAAATCAAAGAAGGGTAAGGCAATAAAATATGTAAAAGTAAATTATCAAATTTCACAACTTTTATCCACACTGAAAACTTTGTTTCATATTACTCATTTTAAAAAGTACTCAGAAATGCTAGCCCCGTTTACGGAAAAAAATAAAATATTTGATTTTAACATCAATGAAAACTATAATTTTTACAAAAATTTCTGGAATTTTTATCAAAAGAAGTTAGCAGAAGTATCAAATTATAATTTTTCCAGCGCAAAGCCAATATTCTATGACGCAATTAAAGAAATTGAAATGAGTAGAATAACAAGCCAAATAATGTTTGGGGATTTACCTCCAGAAACAATTATTCTGTCAGGAGAATTTAAAAAAATAAGAGAGAATATTGAGTTGGCGGAAAACAAGGTTTATGAAAAGCTAAAGCTGAATGAGCTTATAGCAATATGCAATAATAAAATTTCAATATTGCTAGAAATGAATATTGCGGAGAATTCTGTAAATAATTGTGATACTACAGGGGAGTTCATAAAACTAATAGGAAAGTACGAGCAATTAATTATATGAGTTTATCTGTTTTTCATCTTGGCTAGCATTCTTAAAATTTCTAAATACAACCAAATTAATGTTACTAAAAGCCCAAAAGCACCATACCACTCCATATATTTTGGTGCACCTTTTTCTGAACCTTCTTCAATAAAATCAAAATCAATAACAAGATTTAAAGAGGCAATAATTACAATAAAAATAGAAACTCCAATACTAAAATTAGATGAATTATTTACATCTAAAAATGAAATACCTGATCCAAAAAAGCTCATAATAAAATTAACTACATATAATAGAAAAATACCTCCCATGGCAGCAAAAACACCCAATTTGAAGTTTTTAGTAGCTCTGATAATTTTTGTGCGGTAGGCAAATAAAAGAGAAAATAAAATACATACGGTTAAAGAGATAGATTGTAGAACGATTCCATCGTAGGCCTGATTATAATAATAAGAGATTCCACCCAAAGCACATCCTTGGGCAACAGAGTATGCAGGAACGGTGTATTGCGCCCATTTTCTCTTAAAAATGGTAACCAATGCTAGAATAAGCCCAAAAAAAGCTCCAGGAATTGCATATCCTACGGAAGCTGTAGTAAATACGTAATAAGCAGGAATTAAAAGCAGAATTAAACAAATAGCAGTTTTATCAACCGTTCCCTTGATAGTCATCTTCTGATCTAGAGTGAAAGAATTAGAAGAAGAAACAATCTTAAAAGTATTTTTGTTCAAGGCAGGGTTAGATGTTCTGTAATTAAGATGCGAACTTCTCATATTATTCAATTTTATTGCAAATTTAAGTAAAATAAAAAATTTATCTAAAAGATTAAAAAGCCATAGTCTTACAGATGTATTCTTGATAAAAAAAAGGGGTAAAAATTATGGATTTGTCAAAAAAAAGTTGATTTTTAAATAAATCCGTATATTTGTATCATATTAACTAATAAAATAATTAAAATGAAAAAACTATTACTTTTTATATTAGCTTGTTCAGTTTCTCTTGCAAGTTTTTCGCAAGATACCGATTATAAGTGGCTTGTAAGTGCCGATACTGGTGCATCATACTTGTCGTCTGATGCTGTTGATGTTGGAAATATTACAGTAGGTGCTCTTTATAGTGTTACAGATGACTTAATGCTTGGTGGTTCTTTAGGCTTGAATTTTGGTGATGCTGAAGGTGAAACGATCTTCATCGGAGGACGTTACTACTTTGGTGATATCTTCGCTGCAGCATCTTATGACTTAGGTGATACTGATACAGGTGCTAATATTGGCTTAGGCTATGGATGGGATGTGGCTGATAATGTTGAGTTCGCTCCACAATTATCTTACAACTCTGAGTTAGAGAGTATGACGCTTGCTATTGGGTTTGCTATCAGATTCTAGTAGATTAAGTATTTGAATATAAAACCGCCCAATGGGCGGTTTTTTTTTAAATCAGTTTTATATTTAATAAAATGATAAAAAATAAGCCATAAAATTGATAATTAAATAAAAAAAAAGTTGATTTTTAAATAAATCCGTATATTTGCAGCATATTAACTAAAATTGATTTAAAATGAAAAGATTAATACTTTTAATTACATTATTTATCGCAGGTGCAACTTTTGCACAAGTTGAGAAAGCAACAGATGGTAAAATATATGAGGTTATGTTTACACCTAACCTGGATGGGAACCAAATGTTTGCTCTTAATAATCCTTTGAGCGGTCATGTTACGATGAGAACGTTTAACGACGCTAACTCTGTTACAAGATGGAAAGCTCACTTTAGCTATGCTGATGTTGATGGTGCAGACGATGCTGATATGGTTTTAGGATTATTTTATGGTAAAGAAAAACACCATGATGGTACTGACAGACTTGCTACCTATACGGGATGGCAGGCTGGATTACTTTATGCTGATATTGCTGGAGAGGATTCTACTGCATTTTCAGGTGGAGTATTTGTAGGTGCTAATTATTACATTGCTAATAATTTATACATTGGTACTGAAATCAACTACACTTTAGCAGTTGGTGAAGATACTACTGTTGCGAGTCCAGGTGTTAACGGGATGTTATCATTAGGATTCAAGCTGTAATTTAACAGTACAATAAACTAAAAAACCATCCTTCGGGATGGTTTTTTTTTGTGATAATATCAAATACAAATTTATTAGCCCATTGTAAAGTAGAATATCAATGCAATCATAAAAAGTATTGATAATGCAGGATAAGATTTTTTAATGGGATCTTTTACTTTGATGTGCATCAAAACAGCTCCAATCATTAAAACAGCAAGCGCCAACAGATTATATACAAGTAACTCTTTAAACCATATACTTACAATTAACAGTATCGCTATAACAACCTTTGCAGCGCCAACTAAATACATTGACCAAGCAGGAAGTCCATAAGCTTGGAACTCCTCTCTCATATTTTTTGCATTACCTCCTCTAAATTCAGTTGCTTTGTTAAACCTGAAAAACCACACATTGATTAATCCAATCGAAATGAGAAGCTGTAGTATTAATATTAATTCCATAGTGTTTAATTTAAGTTAGTTTTATTTAAATATATAAAATTATTTTAATTGCTTAGGAAATTTTATATCAAGAATAGTAGAATTATCTAACGAAACATCTAACCATGTTGCACAGTTAAAATTAATTTCAACAAGTCCTGTGGTTGGCAAATTATCTAATATAGTATTAGATAATTCATTGATAAGATTAGTTAACCCTGGATTATGAGCGATAATCATGGCTGAATGATGTTTTTCATCATAATTCTTTATATTATTTATTATTTCTGATGAAGAGCTATGATACAGTGATTCGTCATATTTAATATCTATAAACCTAATTCTATCTGTAAAGAATTTTGAGGTTTCATATGTTCTGAGAGAACTACTAGAGTGTAAAAAGTCAATCTTGTCGATTCTGCTTCGCAAATAGGTAGATATGAGCGGACCATCTGTTTTCCCTCTACTATTTAAAGGTCTATTAAAATCCGCTACACTTAAGTCTTTCCATGAGGATTTAGCGTGTCGTAAAACGTATATTTTTTTCAAGGATAAATTTTAATATATTTTAAAGTTTTTAAGATTATAAATAAACTAATTTAGCATTTTTATTTTATGGACTCATTAACCCAAATAGTATTAGGAGCTTCAGTTGCAGAAGCTGCACTGGGAAAAAAAATTGGAAATAAGGCAATATTTCTTGGCGCTTTAGCAGGGACTATACCTGATTTAGATATTGTTATGCGGTTTTTCGTAGACGATCTTTCTGCTTCAGTAATGCATAGAGGATTTTCACATTCTTTAATTTTCCCTTTTATTCTCGCTCCAATTTTAGGGGTCCTTGCTAAGAAAATATATTCAAATCTAGAAGATGTAAGTCAGTATGATTGGAATAAAATGTTTTTTTTAGCCTTATTTACACATCCTCTACTTGATGCACAAACAACATGGGGAACTCAATTGTTTTGGCCGTTTGAATGGAGAGTTGCAATTGAAAATATATTTATTATTGATCCGGTATATACTCTTCCATTTTTAGCATTTCTAATTTTGACAGCGTTTCAAGATAGACTTTCAAAAAAAAGAAAATTATATAATTCCTTAGGCTTAATTATAAGTACTACATATTTGCTTATTACTATATCCTTCAAGGGCATTGCCCATTATAAAATTGCAAAAGCGCTAGAAGAAAATAATATAGAATTCAAAGATATTAATACTAGGGCCACATATTTTAACAGTATTTTGTGGGCAAGTCAAATTGAATTAGAGGATTCTTATATGTTTACCTACTACTCATTATTTGACAAATCAACGCCTGTTTTTACCGAAAAATTTCCTAAAAATCATCACATGCTACAACTTTTTATTGATGACAAAAAGATTCAGCAACTAATAATTCTATCCAATGGGCACTACTTAATGACTAATGAAAATAATGAATTAATTTTCTGGAATTTAAAACTTGGGTTAAAAGGATTTGATGAAAATGCTTCTCCTTATATATGGTCATATGTAATAAAAGATAATAATAAAGGACAAATTTTATTAGACGAAACAAATGAAAAAATTGATGCGCTGAAAATTCAGGAAAGAAGTTCATTTAGAAAAAATAGAAAGTACTCAGAAGAATTTAGAGCGTTTTATAAAAGACTAAAAGGAATTTAATTTTGAATATATGCCTACTCCTCTAATAATTATAGTAAGTTTATTTGCTTTGAACTGGATATTAAGGATTTTTATTAGAAAAAACCCTTCTAATAAAAGATTAATAAAACTAAGCTACTTGATCAGTATTACGATGGTTTTGTACACAATTTTCTATTTTGTATTTAAATAGCATCAAATTCTGCTGTCAATAGGGTAGCACCTAGTTGTTTACTTCTTGTTCCTGGTGAGGAATTACCAATAGTAATTTTGTAAGTCCCCATCTCGATTTTACTATTACCATTTATATCAAATGACTCTAACATTTTTGGGCTTAAAGAAAATGTAATAATTTTTTTCTCTCCTGGTTTTAAAAAAATTCTTTTAAACTGTTTCAATGTAAATTTAGAATTATTATGATCCGACTCTGGCTGAGTCACATACATCTGAACGACATCCTCCGCATCTTTGTCACTAATATTTTCTACCTGAAGACTTATTTTCATTGTTTTTCCAATATGAAAAACATCATCACTAAGGTTCAGATCAGAATATTTAAATTGGGAATAACTAAGGCCAAAACCAAAAGGATACATTGGGATATATTGTATATATCTATAGGTTCTATTTTTCATACTATAATCTTTGTAATTAGGCATTTGGTCAGAAGATCTTGGGATAGTAAAAGGAAGTTTTCCTGACGGGTTTGCATTACCAAAAATAATTTCAGCTATCGCATTTCCTCCTTGCTCCCCTAAATACCAAGCAAATAAAATAGCATCAACATATGGCTCAACTTCTGTTAAATTTAAGGCTGACCCCGAGTTTACAACTAAAATTATTGGCTTACTTCCAGCTTTATCTCTTAGGGTTTTTATATAATCTACTTGTGAGTTTGGTAAGTCAATTTCAGATCTATCACCATTTGCATTTGAGGATATTGCGGCCCCTTCCTCCCCTTCAATCAAAGCTGAAATACCCATTACAGCAATAGTTGCATCTGAGTTTCCTGCTAAGGATGCTGACCACTCAGTTCTATTTGTTTGTTGATCATTGATTCCTACTCCCATCTTATATCTAACCATTGTACCATTAGAAACTTGTTTTACAATACCCTCAATAGGGGTGACAATTTCTGAACTCAAACCATGATAATTTGCAAGAAGTGTATTAGTATTTGCTGCATTGGGCCCTGTAATAAATAGTGTGTTGATATCCTTTTTCAAGGGAAGTAGATTGTTTTTATTTTTTAACAACACAATTGATTTTACAGCAACTTCTTTTGCTAGATTTTTATGTTTTTTTGAGTTAATGATATCGGGCTTAATATTTGAATAGGGATTATTATCTGCATTACCAATTGTTCCAAGCTTTAATCTAGTCATTAAAAGTCTTTTAAGAGATTTATCTACATCTTCTTCAGACAACAATTTAGACTTAATTGCATCAGGAATTAAATTATATAATGATCCACAATTTAAATCAACTCCGCCCTTCACAGCATAGGCAACGCTTTCTAGATCAGAGGCTGTAAAACTATGATTATTACTTATATCAAAAATTGCCCCGCAATCAGAAACAACATGTCCTTTAAAATCCCATGAGTTCCTCAGTATATTGTTAATCAGCTCATTGCTTCCGCAGCAAGGTTCGTTATTTGTTCTATTATAGGCACACATTATTGCTTCAACATTTACATCTACTAAAGATTTAAATGCAGGTAAATATGTTTCATATAAATCCTTTTTACTTATGTATGCATTAAAACTATGCCTCTCATTTTCGGGTCCAGAATGAACAGCAAAGTGCTTTGCACATGCAGCAACCTTTAAATATTTTTTATCATTCCCTTGCATGCCCTTTACAAATGCACGTCCTATCATTGATGTTAAATATGGGTCTTCACCATATGTTTCATGGCCTCTTCCCCAGCGTGGGTCTCTGAAAATATTTATATTAGGAGACCAAAAAGTCAATCCTGTATATTCATTCTTCATTCCTTTTTGACGAAAAATATTATGAATTGCTCTTGCTTCGTCAGAAATTGCATTAGCAACATTTTTTATCAAAATAGTATCAAATGTTGCCGCCATTGCTATAGCCTGGGGGAAAACAGTAGCTTTTGCAGATCTAGCCACTCCATGTAATGCTTCATTCCACCAATTGTATTTATCAATGTTTAACCTTTCAACAGATCTGGACGCATGTACCATTTGAGATGCTTTTTCCTCGATGGTCATCTCCGAGATTAATTTTTTAGCTTCTTTTTCAAATGAAATTAATACATCCTTAGACGGATTATAGTAATCATTATGGCTGTTCTGGGAAAAGAAGTAAGTCTGATTGAAAAAAATCAGGAAAAAGTTTATCAAAAAAAGGTGAAATTGTTTTGTCACAATAAATTATATTTAGCACCTAATTTACAATAAAAAAATATGCATGTATTAATTACAGGAAGCACTGGAATGGTTGGTAAATCTATATTAGATGAATGCATAAATGATACTAGAGTGAATAAAATATTTTTAATTAGCAGATCTTCCTTGGGGCTAAACAACGCTAAGATTTTTGAATTTATTATTGAGGATTTTTTAAAAGTCCGTGAATTGAAAACTAAAATTAAAACTTGTGATGCATGTTTTCATTGTATGGGTATAACATCTTTTGGGCATGATGAAAAATACTATTATAAAGTTACCTTTGAGATGACAAAGGAAATAACTGATTTAGTTTATGAAATTAACCCAAATGCTATGATGACTTATGTTTCAGGTGAAGGTACAAGCACTCAACAAAAGAGTAAAATCTCATGGGCTAATGTCAAAGGAAAAGCAGAAAACTATATACTTAATAAAGGGCTAAGGGATAGCTATATGATTAGGCTTGGTATTTTAATTCCAGAAAACGGAATTAGACCAAAAACCAAAATATATAACTTATTTTATACTTTAATAATACCCTTGTATCCCATTTTGAAACTAATTCCAAGTATCACCACAAGCAGTAAACTTGGAAAAGCAATGATCAATTGCTTTTATTACACCTCAAAAGAAAAATATCTTGATAATAAAAAAATTAATAAGCTTTCAACCATTCATCTCAAAGATTAATGAAAAACATTGTTTACATAATATCTTTCATTTTTATTTTTTCATGTTAGAGGGATAAAGCTTCTAATAATATTGGTTATAATTTATCGAAAAAGGTTCATATTGGGAAAATCAAGCACTATTTGATTTTGAAAATAAAGAATTGGCAGTATTGAAGAAGTTTAAATTAATTTTTTACCAACCTAAAAATCACCTTTTTATTTTCTGTAACAATAGTCAGGAAATAAACACCTGGTGCTCCGTCTATTTTTAGCGCGAGTTCACTGGCTTCATTGTAAGATTTTGAAAACAGTTCTCTTCCCATTATATCATTTAGTTTGACAGAAATGTATTTGTAGCTACTTTTTAAATCTACTGTTAGATTTCCATCGGTAGGGTTTGGATAAATAATTGGAGTAAAAAGCAAATTATTTTCATTTACTCCCATAATAGATTCAACAATAATAACTGTATAATCCTCTGTTTCCCCATAAGTGGTAATCGAACATGGGTCATCCGGAACAACTGCAGCCCAATTTGTTTTTGCTCTCAAAATATGGGTTCCAACTAAAGCATTTTCTGGAACTACCAACTCAATAGTTTCTGTATATGTTCCAGGTCCTTGACCAGCTGCCAAAATATAATCATCAATAACAATTTCTTCATTAGAAAACTCTAAGTCATCGTTAAAATCAATCCAAACTTTAACATATTGATCCCCGTAACCAGTAGTTACAGTAAGTTCATTGGTAGAATTTTGAAAAAGTTCCGTAGAAAGATTCATAAAGTCACCATATCCTTCACATTGACTCTCATTATCAATGTCACCCAGCTGAAATAATTGAAACCCATCTAATATTTCACAATTCATTGATGGAGTACAATATACATTTGCTTTAACTTCATACATAAAAGTAAAAGTCTCAGTAAGTAAATTATCTATTGTTTCAGCAAATACTTTAAAATAGATTTTTGATCCTGCTGGGTAGTTAGGTATCGGCATCTCAGAGATCCATACATCTTCTAACTGATTAACCATTTGTATAGTTCCGTTTTCAAAAAGACCAACTGACCATTGAATATAAACATTATTTAAATTGACATCGCTAATAATAGTGGATGTCACAAACTGATCAATACCTTCTTTTGGTGTTGTATCCGTTGGCTGATTTGAAATTCTGGTTTTAACTACTGAGGGATAATTTTGTTTATTTGGAAGTTTACACTCCCACAATCCTCTTCCCCAGGTTGCAGCTCGAAGCATATTTGAACCTTTAACTATTTCCAACTCCATAATCGTTGTATTGGGAAGGTTTTGGTTAAATAACTCCCACGAGCTAGCATTCATTTCTTTTTTATAAACTCCAATCTCAGCACCTAAATATATTGTTGAATTATTATCACTATCTATTACTACTGTCCTTATCGGCATGCTTCCTAAATTATAAGTAATATTTTGCCAAGATGCTCCTGAATTAGTTGTTAAAAAGACCTTATTATTATCGGAAAAATAAGTTCCGTAGGTAACAATAATATTATTATCATTATTTGGATCAAATGCAATATCTGTAATGAACTGCGCAGGTAAATTAGAGGAAATAGAGGAAAATGTTAAGCCTCCATTATATGAAATTTTCAACTCGTTATAATTAGAAAGAGCGATTATATTAGAATTATTATTCGCAATTGCAGCATGAGTAACATTACTATTGAATGGGTTGGATAAAGCTACCCAGCTTGATCCAAAATCATCACTTCTATACAATGTGTCAGAGGCTGTATAAATTCTCATTTGATCTTTTGAATCATAAAACAGTGGTGTAACCCAATCGCCTGAAAAATCACTTGGATTTATTCCATCCTGAGAATACCCTCCATCTTTTGTTCTAATTTTACCTCCAAACTGAACACTTCCAATCATCCAATCATCATTTAGTGGATGAATTATTCCCTCCATACCATCTGCACCATAAAATTCAATCCAATTTGTATCGCCCTTAATACTAGTTCCATTATCTTGAGAGCCGGCAATAGATTTTGAATTATTAGACTGACTTACCCCCAAACAATAATTTTCTCTTATTGATTGACCTTCAAAAATCTCCCAAGTCACACCATTGTCAGAGCTTTTGCATAAAAATCCATCAGTATTTACCCAAAAATTACCATTGTAAGATCTTGATCCTCTAATATCTGCATGAACATATTTCCCATCCTGTCCGTAATTTTCGTCACCAGTAGACCAAAATGTTGCCTGACTAAATGTTTCCCCTGCATCGTTTGAAATATGAGTATCTATATCCCCCAAAAGCATGTAATTAGTATCTGTGTCGCTCACAGCAAAGGCTCCATAGTTTGTTATTCCAGGGTTTGAAATTATTGAAAAACTCAGTCCAAAATTTTCTGATCTCCAAATCCCAGACGATGAGGCGACATATACACAATCACTACAAGCATTAGAAATGGATAGCTTAATTGGACTAATATTTCCATCCAGTAAGCCTGAATTTAGAAAATTAATACCCTTATCAAATGATACGTATATATTTTGATAATTATTTTTATTTGTTAGATAGATTATATTTTCATTTTCTGGATGAAACTCAATAAAATCATAGCTTCCTGACATATTAAAAATGTTTTCAACCTGTGCTGGGGAAAAGGTGTTAAAATTATCCTCTGACCTATAAATCCCCTCTGAAGTTCCAACAAAAACTAAGCCTTCAATTGTTGGATGATACATTATTTTATGTATTCTACTATTGGTTCCTAATCCTCCCCAGCCTAAATTATCTGGGTTAAAATTTGTGATACTCCATGTGTCTCCTCCGTCAATAGACTCATATATTCCATGAGTAGTTTCATTATGTGAGTTTTTTACATTTATTAGGATCCTTTGTGGATCAAAAGGAGAAACAGCAATAGTATTTACTCCAGACGCAATCAAAAAGTCGGTTGAATTTGTCCAAACTTCACCACCATTATGTGTCTTCCAAAATCCCCCACTTCTAGATCCTAAAAAGATTCTATTATCATTTAGAGGGTCTGTATAAAAGGCTTCAACTCTTCCAAGACCTACAGCATAATGCCCCGTAACTTCTTCAATATAATTAGGTCCGAGTTCAACCCACGGGTTATTTGTGGTTAATGATTTCTGCTGATTTAATAAGAAATTTTTATATTCTTTGGAGATAAAATATGGGTCAATTGAATCTCTTTTGCCAGATGGATAAAACTTAGGTTCGTTCTCGTATATCCATCTTTTAAAGTGCTTCCATCCAGATCCTTTTTTTGTTTTGTCAATATTTTCAAAATATCTTTCTGCCTCACTAATAATTTCATAAAAATTGTAACTATTATTTTTTGTCATTTCCCTCCAATCTTGAGAATACAAGTTTAAGCTTGTTAAAAAAAATAATAAATAAAGTATAGATCTCATACAGTAAAATATCCAATGCAAAAATAAAATATTATTTTTGAAATATTAATTTTTAATGGTCACAAAGGGGATGTAGCTCAGCTGGCTAGAGCGCTTGACTGGCAGTCAAGAGGTCGTGGGTTCGAGTCCCATCTTCTCCACTATAATTTTCCCTGTAACAACTAAGACAAATATTGTAGTTACGATATAAAGCTATAAAATATTTGGCAGTTATATGGCAGTCCTTATAAAAAGTTGGCACTCATTTGGCACTCTTTAGCTTTTTCATATCGTATGTTGGCTTACCAGTCAAGATAAGCTGGTTTTAATATTTCCTTTTTCTTTTTATTTTCTTTTACTTGGAATGTCATCGGTAAAGAGTAAGGAACAATTACGGGTTTACCATTTTGAATTCCAGGCTTCATTTTTGGTAATAATTTTATTACCCTTACAGCTTCTTTTTCTAACCTTCGATGAGGAGCTCTGGCTCTAACACCAGTAATATTCCCCAAAGTATCAATTTTAAATATAACGCTAATACGTTGTCTACCAGTTAGACCTAAGTCTGCAGCTATATCAGTATTATATTTTCTTTCCACAAATTTTGCGATTCTTTCAGACATACATTTTCTCTTTTTTAACTCACTTCCTTTACATCCAGGATAAACTGGAATATTATCAAATATTTCAGAGGGTACTTTAGAATTATTTTCAGTTTCAGATTGCCCAAAAGAGATAAGTGGAATAAATAGTAATAGTATTAGCTTTTTCATATCGTATGTTGGTTTAGTCTCTTTTTTCTGGTTTATTATGTCTTGAGTAATAACCAAGTTTATTGTCTTTATCCTCCTTTCTTCGGAAATAAACTTCCCATATTTGAAGAATTATATATGTTAAAAACACACAAACCCCAACTATATACATTGCTACAATCATAATAACTTTATATATCCATTTTCAAACCAAGCTTTTCTTTCATAAAAAAATGGAATAAATAGTAATAGTATTAGCTTTTTCATAACTATCCTTTTTTTAAAAAAACCCATAGGACTTAATAAGCAACCCCAAGTCCTCCAAAGACTGTTATTACTCTCCAAATAATGGGGTCAATATTTGTGTGCTCTCCAAGTCCATAACAAACTCCCCCAACATATCCTTTTTCTGGGAATCTATACAGCTTTTTCATTTGTTCTTTTTTAACTTTTCAGTCCTCTTTAATCCTTTATATGTCATATAAAAAAATAAAATATATAACGGTGTCTCAGTGTATTCGTTAAGAAATTCAGTCTTTTTAATAACGTTACAATGGATCTCATATCCGATTAATCCAACAGATCCAAAATATAAAAGAGAAGGGAGATATTTATTCGAATAAATCAATTTTTCTATTGGGTCTGTACCACCGGATTTATAATTTTTAATTGCTAAATAAGTCATATAAATAAAGAAAAGGAAAAGAGGAATAAATAGTTCAAAAATTTGAAGAAATATGACTAAAATCAGAAGGCATGCCGAGCCAAAATATAATATTTGAGGCAAGTATTTTACAGAGTATATAAGTTTTTCAAGTTTATCCAATTTCTTTTATTTTAATAATTTCATAAGGTACAAGTCTTCAACGAGACTCTCAAGTAAAATAGTCTAAAATATGCTGTCTTTAAACAGAATAATTAATAACTCTCAAAATATTGTAAATTGTAATTATGAAAAAGTCCTATAAAATTGCTTGTATCATATCCTTGTCAATAAGTGTCCTTGCGTTTATTATTTGGAGAGTTTGTAATATTAATTTAGCTGAGCCATTTATTTGGGCAGGTATTGTAACAGGGACAATACTTGTTTGGCTAAATCCTTCAAAGCCTAAATCATAGGCATGTCATCTTATTTTAAAATTTTATAAATTTATGACGTGAAAGTTATAAGCTTAAGAGATTACAAAAACGAAGAGCTGTGGAATGTTTTAACACATTTCTTAGGAGTTATAATTTCAATAATAGGCATACCTTTTTTATTTTACTTTGACAATAACATCACATTTCTTAGTACATTTTCAGTTATACTATTCTCTTTTGGGTTATTGCTTGTATATTCATCCTCATCTATTTATCATTTTGTTATAAATACTAGAATTAAAAAGAGACTACGGGTACTTGACCACATAAGTATATATTATCTCATTTTGGGTTCATATGCGCCTATATGCTTAATAACTCTGTACGACTATTCAGGCATTAGCATCTTTTTAGCTGTATTAACTTTATCTATTATAGGAACGTTAAAAAAATTGTTCTATACAGGAAAGTATGAATTTATTTCTCTTCTGCTATACTTAGCGATGGGATGGCTAATAATTTTTGACATTAATTCCTTATTTAGTTTGATTGATTTCAACGCTAAACTATTAATAATTCTTGGGGGAATTTCCTACACGTTTGGAATTATATTCTATGCTTTTGATAGGATAAAGTATTTTCATTCTATATGGCATCTATTTGTGTTGACGGGCTCCATATTACATTACTTTACAGTGTTACTTTATATTATCTAAATCATAGGCTACCCCATTATTATAAGCTATAACTTGATAAAAAATTAAAAGCTTCAAAGCTATTAAAATATGAATTTCCGCCGAATCCACATATAGGCTGAACTACATCAATACGATCATATTCTAAATTAATTAGTGCTTTAAGGTTGCCTTGTGCCAGTTTTTTCACTTGTTTTTTTGTGAACTAATTTTTTTTGCAAGAACCTGCATGTCATCCACCATATCTGTTTCATCAACAATTTCATAACCAAGTATTGTCTCAATAATATCCTCAAGTGTAACTATTCCAATTGGCTCATCATATTTGTCAACTACCAAAGAAATGTGCTCTCTCTTTTTGAGAAGCTTATCAAATAGTTTTGGGATTCTAGTTTTTTCTGTAGAAATAATTAGTGGACGCTTTATTTCTGCTAATTTGAAATGTCCTTTATCACAAATAATACTTTCAAGAATTGTGTCTTTTAAAACATAGGATTCAATTTTGTTTTCATTTAAAATTGGAATCCTTGAAAAATTTAGTTCGGGATTTTGCTTATAAAATTTGTTAATAGTTATGTCCTCATTTGCAGTAACCATAACTGAATACGGGGTCATTATTTCTTTTAATGTTACATTTCTCAGCTTTACTATATTCTTAATTAATTGTGAATCTTTCTCCTCAATAACTCCTTCCTCTTTGGCAATTTCGGCTATAATAGAAATATCTTCTCTTTTAATAAATAATTCTTTTTTTGAACCTCCAATTGATTTTGTGAAAGATTGTAAAACCCAAAGAACTCCCGTGTATTTGAAAATAGGAATGATCGAGCTCAAAAAAATAGAGGTAAATTGAGCAAGA
Organism: Bacteroidetes bacterium MED-G13; assembly: GCA_002457735.1. GTDB lineage: Bacteria > Bacteroidota > Bacteroidia > Flavobacteriales > Flavobacteriaceae > MED-G13. The sequence goes on from NTKO01000005.1 coordinate 33,626, forward strand.
CTATTGGAATATTTTGCACCAATTGTTTTTGGAATAATTTCAGAAAAAAGTAATATTAAAACGGTCATAACTGCGGAAACAAAGCCAACTAATAGTTCATCGGAAATCCCCCCAGCAAAAAAAGAGTTTTCATAGTCAAGTTCAGAATAAGCTACTTTAGCTTGTACTCCAACTAGAATTGCTCCAACGGTGTGAGCAATAGTATTAAGGGTTAATATAATAATTAGAGGTTCATCAATTGAGTTTTTTAAATTCAATAATTTTTTTGCATATTCCTTACCTTCTTTAAGTTTAATTTTAATAAAAGTAGTGTTAATACTAAGAAGAACTGCTTCTAATATTGAACATAAAAATGATAAGCTAAGAGTTAAAAAAACGTATAAGAAAAGTAATTCCAATTATCTAAAATATATTTCAAATATAATAAACGAATGTAATATTTTTTGAATCAAAATGACCCCCATTTATATTTTATCATTAAGCCTAGTCCTAAATTTATGAGTACTAAGGAAATTGTTCCTGAAAGAAACCAGCTGTCTCCCTCATACTTTAAAATTATCGATTCACCAAGCAAGCACAGTCCAGAGCTGAATAGTAATAAACCAAACAGAACAAATAAATATTGTTTTAATTTCAATTAACTTACTTTTGAGAATACAAAAGTTATAAAAAAATTATGATTATTTAAATGAAGGGGAATATTGAACTTTTAAGAATTATATGTGTTGTCCTTTTGGTTTTTACTCATACAAGACATGATTTTAGCGATGGGGTCATGTATTTTATGCTTTATGACCTACCAAAATATGGCACTCTCATTCTGTCAATTATTTCAGGATATCTTTATTTTTCAATTTCCAGAAAAAATAAAAACCTCTTTAAAAAAAAAATAAAAAGTCTTGCTATTCCCTTTTTATTAGCAAATATTTCCGTCGTTATAATTGTTTCTGCAATTTTTATAATCTTTGATTTAAATTATCTTAATAGACTGAGTTTTGACTCAGGACTAGTAACGGAAGGTATATTCTCATTGAATAGTCCACCAATTAATCCTCCCACATTTTTTATCAGAGATATTTTTATAATTTTTGTTCTCGTTGAGATCTTAATAAACAAAAAATTTAAACTAATATTTTTAATATTACCTTTTGCTTTTTTTGGAGAGCTTATTTTGAGATATGAAATTTTAGTGCTATTTATTGTTGGGATTATGATCTCAAAATATTTGAATAACAAAAACCAAAAATATTTCCAATTGACATTGCTAATATTACTGCCTCTTTGTTACTATTTCTGTGAGCCGATTATGAAACATCTTATATCCATTTTTATTTTTATTTCAATAATAAATATTAAAATAAAGTTTTTTAACGTGGGGGGCTATACATATCTTTTGCATTTATATCATTCCCCGGTAATTGTTTTTATTTATCCTCTTTTAAGTAAATATATTTCTAACATTTATATGCTAGTTATATCACAGATTATTTTATCAATAATTATGGTTTATTTACTTTTCTTGATAACCAGAAGATTTGCAGTTTTAAAAATTTTGAGTGGACAAAGATAACCTAGCTCTTTTTTTTTCTTTTTTTATTTAACTTATAAGAATAATTAAATTCTAAATAATCTTTTATAAGCATCATTCTTTCTTGTAAAGAATATATGTCTGTTCTCTTATAAAACTCTTTCAATAACTTAGTGCAAGAATGAAGCTTATCTTTTTTCATTAGTGTTATTAATTCTAAATTTAAACGGTTACTTTTATATACTATTAAAATATAAAACCTTGAACAAAAAAAATATATTTCTGCTAGTTATTTATTTATTGTTTACAGGCTGTAAAGATCTATCCAACAAAGAAAACTTAAATATTAGTCCACCCAAAGGTATGATTTGGGTAAGTGGTAAATCATTTGTAAAAGGGGGGAAAAAAATTGATAATTATGCGATGGAACGTGAATTACCATCACATGATGTTTATGTAGATGGCTTTTTTATAGATGTTACAGAAGTTACAAATAAACAATTCAAAAAATTTGTACAAGAAACAGAATATATAACTATTGCTGAAAGAAAAATTAAGTGGGATGAAATTAAAAAGAATTTACCCGATAATACACCAAAACCTGCAGATTCGGTTTTACAACCAGGCAGCTTAATTTTTAATAAGGAAATTAAAAAGGTTGATAATATGGGCAATTATTTTCAATGGTGGAAGTGGAAAATTGGTGCCAATTGGAAACAACCTTTGGGCCCTGGATCAACTATTGCAAATATGGATGATTTTCCGGTAGTGCACATTGCTTATGAAGATGCTCTTGCTTATTGCAAATGGGCAGGAAGAAGGTTGCCAACAGAGGCTGAATGGGAATCAGCTGCTCAGGGGAATTTTAATGATGCTGTTTTTAGTTGGGGAAACGAATTATCACTTTTAAATCAAAATGCAAATACTTGGCAGGGGAGTTTTCCTGTTGAAAACACTCTTTTAGATAAGTATGAATCCATTGCTGCTGTTAGGTCATATCCTCCCAATAGTATTGGAGTCTATGATATGATTGGAAATGTATGGGAAATTACTAGTGATTTGTTTAACATTAATCACTACAAAGAATTAGATCAAAGTGTTTCAATAAAAAACCCAAAAGGAGCTTCAAGTTGTTATAATCCAAGTAACCCTTATGAAACGCAATACATTATGAAAGGAGGGTCATTTCTTTGTCATGACTCTTATTGTGCTAGTTATAGAATTTCAGCCCGAATGGGTGTAAGTATGGGGTCTGCATCAGATCATATGGGATTTAGAACTGTGGCGACAGTAGAAATGCTCAGCGGAAATTAATTTCTATTTTAAATATATTATCGTTTTCTCTGAAATTCTTTGTCGATTTTTTATATTTAATACTTAAACTAACGCATCTCTTTTTTTTCAATGTATAACCTAGGACTTGATATCGGAAGCTCATCTGTGAAGGCTGGATTAGTTGATGCAGCAAATGGAAAATCAATACACAGTATTCATGAGCCAAAAAATGAAATGGGAATAGTATCCATTAAAGATGACTGGGCAGAGCAAGACCCAAACGATTGGTGGCTACATACATGTAGGGCTATTCAAAGGGTTTGTCATGAATCAAATACAGATCCAAAAAAGATAATTTCTATTGGAATATCATATCAGATGCATGGATTAGTCCTTATTGATAATAAAGGGGATGTTTTAAGAAACTCAATTATCTGGTGTGATAGCCGTGCGGTGGAAATAGGGAATAAAGCATTTTCAGAAATTGGAGAAGAAAAATGTATGAAAAACCTTCTAAATTCACCTGGAAATTTCACAGCTTCCAAGTTAAAATGGGTAAAAGACAATGAGCCTGAGGTTTATCAAAATATATATAAGTATATGTTGCCTGGAGATTTTATTGCTTTTAAATTATCAGGTGATATAAACACTACTTGTAGTGGTCTTTCAGAGGGTATTTTATGGGATTTTAATAATGATAAAACTGCTGATTGGCTGCTAGAATATTATGGAATAGACTCCAATCTTACGCCAGATTTAGTAGAAAACTTTTCAATACAAGGAAAAGTAAATAATGAAGCTGCAGTGGAAACTGGTTTGTCTATAGGAACAGCCATTACTTACAGAGCCGGTGATCAGCCCAATAATGCTTTGGCCTTAAATGTATTTAAAAATGGCGAGGTTGCTGCATCGGGGGGAACTTCTGGCGTTATATATTGTGTTACCAAAAATATTGAATCAAAAGAATCCTCCAGAATTAATCATTTTGCGCATGTTAATCACACCAGCAATCACAAATCGCTTGGGAAATTATTATGTATTAACGGGGCAGGAATTCAATATAGATGGCTGCGAAATCACAGCGTGGGAAACTCTTATGAAAAAATGAATGAGCTTGCATCAAAAGTTCCTGTTGGTTCTGCAGGTTTATCTACAATACCATTTGGAAATGGCGCTGAAAGGATGCTTAACAATATTAATTTAGGTACTCACATATGTAATATTAATTTAAACAAGCACTCTCATGGTCATCTTTACAGATCTTCTTTGGAAGGAATCGCATTTTCTTTTATGTATGGAATGGAAATTTTAAAAGATGATGGCGCGGAGATTAATGTTTTGAGAGCAGGTAATGACAACTTATTTCGCTCTAAGATATTTTCAAATACAGTTGCTACATTAATTGGTCATGAGATAGAAATTTACAATACTACTGGGGCATATGGAGCAGCCAGGGCATCTGCTGTAGTAGATAAAGATTTAAGTTCATTCAGTAAAGATCTTACCGCAAATGATCACGTATTAACATATCTTCCGCTTAAAGACAAATCTGAGTATGAAGATGCTTATGAAAATTGGAAAAAAAATTTACTAAATATATTAAATAACAAACTTTAAAGAAATGAGTAAAGAATATTATAAGGGAATTAGCAAAATTAAATTTGAAGGGCCAGAATCTGATAACCCACTGGCTTTTAAATATTACGATCCAGAAAAAGTTGTGGCTGGTAAAACTATGAAAGAGCATTTTAAATTTGCAATAGCATATTGGCATTCCTTCTGTGGAGTTGGGTCAGACCCATTTGGACCTGGAACACAAAACTTTGAATGGGATAAATCACCTGACCCTGTCCAAGCAGCAAAAGATAAAGCTGATGCAGCTTTTGAATTCATCAGTAAAATGGGCTTTGAATATTTTTGTTTTCATGATTATGATCTCATTAAGGAAGGATCTAGTTTGATGGATTCAGAAAAAAGATTAAACTCAATTGTAGAATATATTAAAGAAAAGAAATCAGACTCTGGAATTAAACTATTGTGGGGCACGGCAAATTGCTTTTCAAACCCAAGATATATGAACGGGGCTGCAACAAACCCAAATTTCAATATCGTTGCAAGAGCTGGAGCACAAGTTAAGTTAGCCTTGGATGCAACCATTGCATTAAATGGGGAAAATTATGTGTTTTGGGGTGGGCGTGAAGGCTATATGTCTCTACTAAATACTGACATGGGTAGAGAATTAGACCACATGGGTCAATTTCTAACTATGGCAAAAGATTATGCAAGAGCACAAGGATTTACCGGCACCTTTTTTATTGAACCAAAACCGATGGAGCCAATGAAACACCAATATGATTTTGACTCTGCTACTGCAATTGGATTTTTAAAAGAATATGGCTTAGAAAAGGATTTCAAGCTTAATATTGAAGTTAACCATGCAACTTTGGCGCAGCATACAATGCAACACGAATTAGCAGTGGCTGCCAAAGCTGGTATGCTGGGAAGTATCGATGCAAATAGAGGAGATTACCAAAATGGCTGGGACACAGACCAATTTCCAAATAATATCGAAGAGACAACAGAAGCTATGCTTGTTTTCCTTGAGGCAGAGGGGTTAAAAGGAGGTGGAATTAACTTTGATGCTAAAATCAGAAGAAATTCTACTGATATTGAAGATATTTTTTATGCTCATATTGGTGGTGCTGATACCTTCGCTAGAGCATTGATGACAGCTGATAAAATTATTTCATCATCATCATATTCTGAGTTAAGAAGAAAAAGATATCAAACCTTTGATAGCGGCAAAGGAAAAGATTTTGAAAATGGGAAATTAGCGCTAAATGATCTATATAATATAGCAAAGGATTCTAATGAGATTGCATTAGAAAGCGGTAAACAAGAACTTTTTGAAAATATAATTAATCAGTATATCTAATTGTTTTGACAACGGTTTTAGAAACGTTAGATTGGTTTGTTCTTGGTGGATATTTTTTCGCCCTAATTCTTGTTGCGGTATGGGTAGCTGTACAAAAAAATAAAAATACAGAGGATTATTTTTTAGCAGGAAGAAATGTAGGATGGTTTGTTATAGGTGCTTCTATTTTTGCTTCTAATATTGGATCCGAACATGTTGTTGGGTTGGCTGGAACTGGGTTTGAGTCAGGTACACCAATGGCGCATTATGAACTACATGCATGGATTGTATTGCTTTTAGGCTGGCTATTCCTCCCATTTTACATTAGAAGCGGCGCATTTACAATGCCAGAGTTTCTAGAAAAAAGATTTGACTCTAGATCCAGATGGTTTTTATCATTGTTTTCTCTAGTTGCATATGTGCTTACAAAAGTATCTGTCACTATTTATGCTGGGGGGATAGTTGTTTCTGAATTACTTGGAATACCCTTTTGGTACGGAGCAATCGGGGTAGTTGTTTTTACAGGAATTTATACAGTGATTGGAGGGATGAAAGCGGTAATTTATACAGAAGCTTTACAAGCAATAGTGTTGATTATAGGATCTTTTATCATTACCTACCTCGGACTTCAGGAAGTTGGCGGATGGAATGAATTAAGAAATATTGTTGTTGCTGAAAGTCCTAACCATTTTAATATGTGGAGGCCAATGACTGATCCTGACTTTCCTTGGACAGGGCTATTATTTGGTGGAACAATTGTAGGAGTTTGGTATTGGTGTACAGATCAATATATTGTTCAAAGAACACTTGCAGCAAATAATATTAAAATTGGAAGAAGAGGGGCAATCTTCGGAGCATACTTGAAATTACTTCCAATTTTTATATTTCTAATTCCTGGGATTATCGCATTTGCACTTTCTATTAAAGACCCTACAATTTTTTACATTGAAAAAGCTGATAGGGCATTTCCAATGTTAGTGAAAACTCTGCTCCCAGTAGGGTTAAAAGGTCTTGTTGCAGGTGGTCTTATGGCAGCTTTAATGAGCTCATTGGCATCAGTGTTTAACTCCTGCTCAACAATATTTACCATTGATATTTATAAAAAACTTAGGCCACTTGAATCGGAAAAGAAATTATTAAATATTGGGAAAATTGCTACAACTGTAATTGTAATTCTAGGGATAATTTGGATTCCCATAATGGAAAAGATTGGAGGTGGGGTTATGTACCAATATCTTCAAAATGTTCAGTCATATATCGCGCCGCCAGTAACTGCTGTATTTTTACTTGGTATTATTTGGAAAAGAGTAAATGCTGAGGCTGCAATAACAACTTTATTGGCTGGATTAATTTTACTTATACTTCGACTAGGATCTGAAATTTATTATCAACCCATCATTACTTCTGGACAAGTTATAGATAATTTTATGTTTGCATTTGCCACAGTTAATTTTTCACACATGGCCATACTAATGTTTATATTTTCTGTTTTATTATGTGTTTCGGTAAGTATTTTGACAAGCCCCCCCAATTATACAAAAATTAGTGGATTGTCCTATGGAACACTTTCTCAAAATCATAGAAAAGAAAATAGAGAAAGTTACGATACAGTTGATATAATCCTCTCAATTATTCTAATAATAATTGTAGTATCAATTTTAAGTTACTTTACAGCTTAATTATATGAAATACTTAAAATTTTTGTTTTTACTAACCTTTATAATGTCATGTAAAGATGATAATATTAGTCAGCAAAATACAACCTCAGAGAATTCGTACATATTAAAATCAAAATCAATAGATATTCTCCAAAATATTGAAGGCCAGAATTACCTGAGAAATGTTATCATCCAGGCTCCTATTAACATTGAAGAGGGCAAAATATATCCGATTGTTTTTGCATTTCATGGAAGAGGTGGGAATAATGTAAGCTGGATTAATAAGCTTAATCTATTTACAATAACTGGTGAATTTATTGGAATCTACCCTCAAGGGTTTTTAGAGTCTTGGAACTTGGGGACGGAACCATCTACAGCAGATGATATTGAATTTGTAGACTTAATCGTTGAAGAATTGCAAAACTATAACAATTTGGATTTTGAAAGAATGTATGCAATTGGAACATCCAATGGGGCTGGAATGGTAAATAAACTCGCCCTAGAAACAAACCACTTTAAAGCAATTGCGCCTGTTGTTTCTCAGTTAATTGAAAGTCTTCAATTTACCGAAACAACTCAACCTGTTTCCGTTTTTCAAATAAATGGAGCAGCGGACACAACAGTTCCAATTGAGGGAGGGCTAAGAATGGGGCATAACTTTCTTGACGCATATGAAAGTGCAAGTCTATGGGCAAGTGAGTTTAATTGTACTAATTCTCCAATCATAATTTATCTAGGAGATGATACACTTTACATTTTTGAATCCTGCGACAACGATAAAGAAATTCAGTATTTAAGAATTGAAAATGGGGAACACAACCTTCACTGGGGCCCTGGATCTCAACAATTATTTCATCTAATTTGGAGCTTCTTACAGAGGTTTTAATCCTTGATGGTGGGGTCTCCAGTTAAATACCCATTTGATTTTAAAAAAAGATCCAATTGATAAACGGTATCAACAAAGTCTTCACCTTTATTGAAAAAACCATGTTCAGCGTCTTTATAGAAGACTACATCACATCTAACATTGTTAGATATCATTATTTCTTTGTATTCATTTATTTTTATTACAGGCACTAAATTGTCATTTGTACCTGTTAAAATTATAGTCGGAGGGGTGTTATTAGAAATATGATGAATAGGGGAAATCTCATAAGGATTGTCGGTTATTTTATTTCCGACCCTTCTCAAGAAAGATCCATATCCCCAAGCTCCAGGGGTTGTATCTAATATTGGATTGAACAAAATCAACAAATTTGGTTTGGAGCTTATTTTAAGATTTTCATTAATATTGTCATAATTGGAGATGTTTGCTGATGCAGCTGCAAGATGCCCGCCAGCTGAGCCTCCACTAACAGCAATTTTTTCAGGGTCTAATGATAAAGATTTTGAATTTGACCTAATATACCTAATTGCGGACTTTGCATCCTCAACAGATTGGAAAGGAGTAGAATTATGTATACTTGTTACTCTATACTCTGCAATAATTGCAATCATACCGCGTGAGGCAAAATAAACTGATTGCTTCTCAAACTGTTTAATATACTGATTCTTCCAAGCACCTCCATGAAAAAAAACTATGCACTTGTAAATTTTTGAGCTATTAAACTTTTCGGGACGATATACATGTAAGTTTAAATCAATATTATCAATTGATTTATATAATATAATCTGAGGATTTATTTCAGAAATATTAATTTCTGCAAAAGTGAAGCTAATTGAAAGTGAAAAAATAAATATTAAAAAAAGTCTTCTACAAATCATAGTATTAGGCCCTACTTTCTTAATTTTTTCATTTTCTCTTTTTCTAATTCCTTAATTTTCTCAAATTGTTTGTTCGTGAATTTAAGTAATAGCTCTTTACTGGTAATTGAATAAGTTTCACGGTAAATTATCTGAACTTCATCTTTAGTTAAATCTTTAGATGCAGTTAATTCATTATTCCTTGCATACTTTTCATACAGGACTTGCTCTAAATAAGTTGCTTGCTTTGTATTCATCAACATTTCTGACATAATATATTGACTGATAACTTTTGATCTTTCTTTGGCCCACATATTATTTCTGCTTACAGTAATTTCTTTAGCCCTAATTTCATTCTTGACAACAATTGGCTCATTGATTACTTGAGAATTAAAAAATCTAGCCGCCAAAGTTTGAAATGTCAGTTTTAATCTACTATATTCCGGATAGTCAATTTTGTTTTCTGTTTCCAAAGGGTCGTTTTCATAGTCAAATAACTCCTCAGCATAAATATCTTCAATATAAATAGGCTCTGTACTTTTCTTATTCTTTATCCAAACCGTGTATCTATGAGTTTTTGTTCTAAAGCTATATCCCATAATACCTCCATGTCTTGGATACTGACTGACTGCAAATATTTTTGATGATACCCCTTGTCCCAAAACCTGAGGTCTCAAGCTTATACCATCTAATACCTGTGGAATTTCAATATTTGATAAATCGCAAAGCGTTGGAAATACATCAATAAACTCAGTTGGAGATTTTACCTTAACTGTTTTCTTTATAGTTGGATCTTTAATTAATAATGGGGATCTAGTTGATTGCTCAAAATTAGTGTGTTTAGTCCACTGACTATGATCTCCCAAGTGAAAACCATGATCTCCCCACAAGACAATTATGGTATTTTTTTCAAGACCTTTTTCTTTGAGTTTTGCCATTACTTTACCTACCTGAGCATCAATATAGCTTGTTGCTGCATAATATCCGTGAATCAATTTTCGTTGAATATTATCTGGTAATATTAACAGCCCCTCTTCATTCTCATTATATTCAATTCCTGGCATCTTATAGGAGTTGATTTCCCAACCACCTTTGTATGCAATATCAACTGGGTTTTTAGATTTTGTTTGAAACTCAGCTAATTGAATTTGATCTTCATTATATAAATCCCAATATTTTGTAGGAGCATTAAATGGTAAATGTGGTCGTTTAAATCCAACAGCTAAGAAAAATGGCTGAGATGTATCAATATTTTCTAAGACGTCAACTGCCTTATTAGCTATAGCACCATCTACATACGCACCATCTGGAACATCAGCTTTTTCATATGGAGGCTTATACCTTTCTGATTCATACTTGTTAATATTCTCAACCCCTTTTGCAATGGCCTCCTGTCTTAACTTACCTCTAATTTCTCTGTTTTCTTTACCTTGATAAAAACCACCCGCTGGAAAGCTATAACCCTCAGGGAAAGTTAACTTATTTTGGGTGATAAAAGGTTGTGACCAAGAGCGTCTATCTCTTCCATTATCAACTGCCCTTGGATCATAAATCTTCCCAACTCCAATTGTTTGATAACCATTATTTTTAAAATGTTCCGGAAGAGTCAACACATCAGGATTCATATCACGCATCTTTGTTTTTAAATCCCAAACTCGAGTTTTATCTGGTCTTAAACCGGTTAAAAAACTAACGCGCGATGCAGCACAAATTGCAAGCTGAGTTTGATTATTGAGAAATACAGTAGCATTCTCTGAGAGTTTGTCAATATTTGGAGTAATTGCAAATTCATCTCCAAAACTTCCAATGCTAGGCTTTAAATCATCAATTGAAATAAATAAAATATTTGGCTTATCATTTTCTTGGCTTAACAGAAAAAAGGGAATAAAAAAAACTATAGAAAATATAATTGATATGCTGTAATTTCTTTTTTGCATGTGTTGATCTTAATTGTTAGCTACTAAATATCCATAAAATTTAATTATTATCATAACTTTAGGTCTGTATAAATATAAGCACATGAAATTTAAAATATTCTATATAGGCATTCTTGCAATACTATCTACAAATGTATCAAATGCACAAAAATTTGATAAGGATGAATTTTTGAAAGATTATTCAGGAGATATGGTCATTACAACACAAGTAAGAGGAGAAAGAAATAAAGCAATCTTAAGGGGAACAGAGGCAAATAAAAACAGAGAGTTTGTCTTACAAAACTACACTGGTATTCAGCCTTCCATTTATCCCGCATGGGATGGAGGGTTCTGGCCTAAAAACAAACCTAAAAGCCTTGATGACTTTGAAATAAAAACTGAATTTTTAGATGAATTAGTAAATTGGGGAGTTGACAACGGGTTTCACATCATGCACCACTGCTTAATTTTTCCAAACAAATATTTTCCCCAATGGTTTTCTAAAACCAACTACTCAGCAGAAGAGCTTGATTTCATCATTGAAAAATTTGTAACCGAAGTATTAACTGCAAATAATAACAAAAATAAAATTGATGTTTTCAATGTGATCAATGAAATTTTTGCAATGGGTAAATCCGGAAATTATAGAGTTTCTGGGGATGAGAAAGAAGATTGCAAATGGATGGATATGGGTTTTGAGAAGGATAAATCTGGATTAACTGGTGAGGCAAAAATTAATGATGAACACCCTGTCTTTGTTAGAAGAGTTTTTGACATTGCTGCCAAACTTACAGATGCAAAATTAGAAATAAGAGATTTTAATATTGCTTTTGGTGGGAAAAAAGCAGATGGCCTTTATCAACTTATAAAACACCTTAAAAATACTGGAATTAGAGTTGACGCTATTGGGTTTCAGTGCCATCTCAATGTTGGAATAAAATATGACTACAAAAAACTTGAAAGGAATATTAAACG
>NTKO01000006.1 GCA_002457735.1 Bacteroidetes bacterium MED-G13
TTCTCTTTCAGTGATAGCGCCTGTGTATTCTAGAAGCCTGTCAGCTAAGGTGCTTTTACCGTGGTCAATATGAGCAATAATACAGAAGTTTCGAATTTTTTCCATCAGAAAATTAGATTCGGTAAAAGTAAGTAAAAATAATGGTTCTTTAGTGTTTGAAAGACTTGCCTATCTTTGCAAAGTAAAAACAGAGTTTTGGTAAAAATAGGTAACATAGAGCTAGGGGCTTTTCCTTTGTTGCTTGCCCCAATGGAAGACGTGAGCGACCCGCCCTTTAGAGCGCTTTGCAAGGAAAATGGAGCGGACGTTGTTTATACAGAATTTATCTCCTGCGAAGGGCTTATAAGAGATGCCGCAAAAAGCGTTATAAAGCTGGACATATACGAAAAAGAACGACCGGTTGGAATACAGATTTTTGGAGCAAATTTAGATTCAATGTTGCAAGCGGTCGACATTGTAGAAAAATCCAATCCAGACATTATAGATATAAATTTTGGGTGCCCTGTAAAAAAAGTTGTTTCAAAAGGAGCAGGAGCAGGGATTTTAAAAGACATAGACAAAATGGAAAGATTGACAAAGGAGATTGTCAAAAGAACAAAGCTTCCAGTTACTGTTAAAACCAGGCTTGGTTGGGATCACGACTCCATTAAAATTATTGAAGCTGCGGAAAGACTTCAGGATGTAGGGTGTCAAGCAATTGCAATACATGGAAGAACGAGGTCGCAAATGTATAAAGGCGATGCGGATTGGAGCTATATTAAACAGGTAAAAAACAACCAAAGAATGCATATTCCTGTTTTTGCAAATGGGGATATAAACACACCGGAAAAAGCGATGTATGTTAGAGACTCCCTTGGTTTAGATGGAGCGATGATAGGAAGAGCTTCTATTGGAAACCCTTGGTTTTTTAAAGAAGTAAAACATTTTTTCAGTACAGGCAAACATTTAGAGCCAAGCTCTATACAGGAGAGAGCAAGGATTGCAAAGAGACATTTAGAAATGTCTGTTTCTTGGAAAGGAGAAAGACTGGGTGTTTATGAAACAAGAAGGCATTACTCTAATTATTTTAAGGGAATAGAAAACTTCAAACCATTTAGAACTAAGTTGGTTACCACGGAAACTTCAGGGGAGGTTTTTGAAGTCCTCGACTCTATTGTTGCAAGCTTTTCGTAAAGTTTTTTCTAATCAGTATGGAAACTGAATAAGAGACGATAGCGCCAACAATTATTACAATAATAAAAGTCAAAAGAAAATTTTTAAGCTCAAAAGAAACTGGATATGGAAGATTTGGTGCAAGGTTTAATATTGAAAAATAATTTTGCAAAGACAATAATATGGATCCTAAAGCTAGGCCGCCAAAGCACCCAAAAACAGTGATGTATAGCCCTTGAAAGGTGAACAAAGCCCCTATTTTTTCTTTTGTTAACCCCAAAAAAGACAGAGTCTTTAAGTTGCTTTTCTTTTCTAAAAAAATCATTATCAATGCGCCAAACATATTGAAAAGCGCTACGACAACGATCAGGCTAAAAATTAGAAAAACAGCAAGCTCTTCTGTTTTTAACATTTTATATAAAACCTCATTTTGCTCAAGTTTAGTTTTTACATAAAAATCATTTCCTAACAAACCTTTCAAATCCTCAGTAGTTTTTTCAGAGACGCTCCCATACACCTCAATGCTGTTAATTTCATTTTCTTTCATTTCAAAAAGTTTTTGAGCAAACAAAAAATCTGCGTATACAAGATTGTTGTTTAGCTCTTCATTCAAATTGAATATTCCTGAAGACACAGCTGTGCGGCTGCTGTAAAGATCCTTTGCTTGAAGGGCTTGTCCTTTGCCAGGAACAGGAACAAAAAAATTGATTGGGTTTTCGTAATTATTTAAGCTTACGCCAAGGTCATAGGCAAGACCCCACCCAACAACAACCTCTTCTCCTTTTTTAGGCCACGACCCAGCATATAAAATGGAGTCAATATTCCGTTTAGGAAAGTTTTCATCTAACGACTTAATGGATACAATCTTTTTCCCGCCATTTATAGACATAACCGCTCTTTCAGAAATGCATTTTACATAGTCAACATTAGATTCGGATAAAACACTTTTCATGTTTTCGTTGAAAACAAACCTTTTCCCTTTTTTAGAGCTGATTTCAAGCTCTGGAGACGCGTATGATAAAAATTCTAAGCTATAGTTTTTGAGCCCGCTAAAACCAGACAATACAATTATCATTGCGGCAGCGCTAAACACTATACCCAGCAAAGCTAAAACAGACATGTAATTAACAGCCCTGTTTTTATTTTTTGAAAGAAAATATCTTTTGGCTATGTATAATGTGAAATTCAACTTTTCGGTTTTAAGGGGTTGTCTAAACCCTTTAGCGAGCGTTCAATGTTTTCAATATAGTCTAGGGAATCATCAAGTTTAAAGAAAAACTCAGGGACTCTTCTTAATTGTTTTTTTGATCTTATTGCAATTTCATGCCTGATCTTAGGTCCTGTGGCAACAATTTCTTTATGGACTTGTTTACTCATTTCAGCTGGAAAAATACTTAAGAATATTTTCGCCACAGAAAGATCCACACTTACTTTCACCTTTGTTATCGAGACCAAAATATTTAAATGACCTCTTGTTTTTAGCCTGTCCTGAATCACTTCTGCAATATCTTTTTGCAATAGCTTAGACACTTTTTTTTGCCTTGTTGATTCCACAGAGTAAAAATAGTTTATTTGACTAAATAATATAAATAAAAAGTAACTTTGTGTTGTGATAAAGAAAATTGAGCATATTGGAATTGCGGTTAAAGACATTAATTCTTCAATATCTCTTTTTGAAAAACTTTTGGGCAATAAACCATACAAGACAGAAAAGGTTGATACGGAAGGGGTTAATACAACATTTTTTAGGCTAAGTGATCAAAAAATAGAGCTACTCTCATCAATAACTAAGGACTCTGCAATCGAAAAGTTTTTAGAATCAAAAAAAGAAGGCATTCACCACATAGCCTTTCTTGTTGACAGTCTTGAGTTTGAAATTAATAGGCTAGAAAGCTTAGGCTTTCAGTTTGTTTCCAAAACCCCTAAGGAAGGAGCGGACAATAAAAGGATAATCTTTTTACACCCAAAATCCACCAATGGTGTTTTGGTTGAGCTTTGTGAGGAAATATAATATTTTTGACATTATAAAAACATTCGTTAATATTGCAAACTATTTGGTCCTATAGCTCAGTTGGTTAGAGTAGATGACTCATAATCATTTGGTCCCTGGTTCGAGCCCAGGTGGGACCACCCTTAAAACCCCTCTTCTCGAGGGGTTTTTTTGATTGAAAATACTTATCTTAGCAAGCCAACTAAAAGTAAAAAAATGAAAAAAATATTATTAATTTGTGCGCTATTTTTAATAGCTTCCTGCCAGCAAAAATCAACAATGGATCCAAACATTAACCCATTTTTTCAAGAATGGTCAACCTCTTTCGAGGTACCACCATTTCTAGACATTAAAGACGAGCACTATATGCCCGCCTTTGAAAAAGGGATGACAGAAAACCTAGCGGAGATTGATTCAATTGTGAATAATACCGAAGAGCCAACTTTTGAAAACACCATTGAAGCGCTTGAAAGAACAGGGACACTCTTAACAAAAGTGCAACGCGTTTTTTCCAATTTGGCCAGCTCAAACACCAATCCACAACTTCAGGAATTACAAAGAGAGTTAAGCCCATTGCTTTCAGCACATTACGACAAAATTACTTTGAACCAAGATCTTTTCGATCGGATTGACCAAGTATGGAAATCAAAAGACGACGCAGGGCTTACAAAAGAGCAAGAAAAACTTTTAAAGGACACTCGTAAGCTTTTTGTTAGAAGCGGTGCTTTAATGAATGAAGCGCAAAAACAAAAAATATCAGAATTAAATTCTAAAATTTCAGAATTGTCAACAGCATTTGGACAAAACTTGCTTGCTGAAACAAATGGATTTGAGATGATTTTAGACAAAGAAGATTTAGAAGGCCTTTCTGAAGGGGTTGTTTCAGCAGCATCTGAAGCTGCATCAAAAAAAATGGAAGAGACGGATTCTGATGAAGCAAAAAGCAAATACGAAAATAAATACGTGTTCACACCACACAGAAGCAGTATGTATCCTTTTTTAACGGAGTCAACGCGCAGAGATCTAAGGGAAATACTTTATAAATCCTATGTGATGCGAGGCGATAACAACAATGAGTTTGACAATAAAAAGGTTGCTGCTCAAATTGCAAAATTAAGAGCCGAGCGAGCCAAAATAATGGGCTATAAAACGCATGCGCACTTTATACTTGAAGAAAATATGCTTAAGGCACCAGAAGAGGTGTATGACTTGTTGCTTCAACTATGGAGGCCAGCCTTGAAAAGAGCTAAAGTAGAAGTTGCCGATATGCAGGCCGTTGCTAATGCTGAAGGACAGGACTTCAAAGTGGCTGCATGGGACTGGTGGCATTATTCTGAAAAAGTTAGAAAAGAAAAATATGATTTAGATGAAGCAGCAATAAAGCCGTATTTATCTCTAGACAATGTTATCCAAGGGGTATTTAACACTACAAATAAGTTGTGGGGGTTGAATTTTAGAGAGATTTTTGACATCGACTTATACCATCCCGACGCACGTGTTTGGGAGGTAACAGACAAAGACGGAAGTCATTTGGCAATTTTTATTGGAGACTACTTTACTAGATCTAATAAAAGAGGGGGTGCTTGGATGAGTAGCTTTAAGGGTCAGTCTAATTTAGACGGAAGAGAACGACCAATTGTTGTCAATGTTTGCAACTTCCCTGCGCCTGTGGGCGATAACCCGTCTCTACTCAGCTTTGATAATGTCGTAACACTGTTTCATGAGTTTGGGCATGCTATGCACGGGACCCTAACAGACGTTACCTATGCAAGTATGGCAGGAACTTCAGGACCTAGAGACTTTATTGAATTGCCTTCACAGCTATTAGAGCACTGGGCCAGTGAACCTGAGGTATTAAAGTCTTTTGCTACACATTACGAAACAGGAGAGACAATTCCAGATGAGCTTATTGAAAAGCTATTAAAAGCCTCTAAGTTCAACCAAGGCTTTATAAATACAGAGTATTTGGCTGCTGCGCTTTTAGACATGGACTGGCATACTATTTCTGCAAAAGAATCAATGAAAGACGCAAATAGCTTTGAGCAAAAATCTCTTAGCGAAATTGGATTAATTGAAGAAATTGCAGCGAGATACAGAACCACATATTTTGCGCATATATTTTCTGGAGGATACTCTTCAGGTTACTATAGCTATGTTCACGCTGCTGTTTTAGATTCTGATGGTTTCGAAGCATTTAAGGAGGCTGGAGACGTTTTTGATCCTGAGCTTTCATCAAAATTGAGAAAACATATTTATGAAAAAGGCTCTACAGAAGAGGCTATGGATCTTTATGTTAATTTCCGTGGCCGTAAACCCATTATAGCTCCACTTTTAAAGGTAAGAGGGCTTGATGGTTCCTCTGATTAAAAGCTGTATTTATGAGAATTTTTAAAACAATACTTTACTTTGTGTTGTTTTTCTCTTGTTTACATTCAAGCGCTCACAATCCAGAAGATTTTGTAATTTCCGAAATTGAGCGAGGACATTTAACTTTTGAAAATGAGACTATTGCCGCCGAATATGGCGCTGCACTTAAAAGACAAAGAATAAGGAGGCTCGCAGCTATGCCTTGGCTAAAAAAAATATACATTTTTATTAAGGCAGGATTTGAACACATCATCCCCCAAGGCTTAGACCACATACTTTTCGTGCTTGGTTTATTTTTCTCAAGCATAAAATTTCGACCCTTGATAATACAGGTTACAGCATTTACCTTGGCCCATAGCATTACCTTAGCATTGGCCGCAGCAGGCCTAGTTCAGGTTCAATCATATATAGTTGAGCCGATAATAGCTTTGTCAATTGTTTGGGTTGCTGTAGAAAACATAGTTTTTAAAAAGACAACAAAATGGAGGCCCTTGATAGTTTTTAGTTTTGGCTTGCTTCATGGTCTTGGATTTGCTGCTTTACTTACACAGTACGGACTGCCAAAAGATAACTTCATTTCTTTGTTAATGGCTTTCAACGTAGGGGTTGAGCTTGGACAACTTACAGTTTTGTTAATTGCGTTTTTGACGATAAGGACAATTTTAAAAGGCACAAATAACAAAAACTTTCTTAAGGTTCCAGCATCTATTTTGATAGGAGCGGCTGGGATTTTTTGGTTTTTTGAAGCAATAGCCTAAACTAATTACCTCAAGAGTAAAGAAACCTCTAAGTCAATATTGTCTAAAATTAATCGGTCCCCTAGGTTTTCAAAAAAGCTTCCCGAACCATACCTTACATTAAATTTTGACCTATCAAATGTAAGTTTCGCACCTGCAGAGTTGTTTTCTCCTAAATTGAGAGAGAAGCTAACTTCTTGTGATATTCCTTTTATGGTTAGTGTTCCTAACATATCAAAGCTACTAGGGCCATTCTTTTTACCAGAGTTAATAGTTAGGCTTGATGTAGGAAAAGATTCGACTGAAAAAAAATCATCAGAATTTAGATGGCCTTCTAATGATTTTTTTCCGCGGCCTTCAAGGTCATCTACACTAAGGCTTGTCATATCAACAACAAAAACACCAGACTCAATTACATTGTTTTTTATCGTAATATTTCCTGTTTTGAACTTAAGACTGCCAAAGTGGCTTTTTCCGGAGATTTGTGATCCTGTCCATTTTATACTGCTCGCATTAACGTCTACTTTTTGCTGCCCAAAAATAAAGGAGCAACTAAAAAGGAATAAAAATAAGCTAAGTTTTTTCATGATTTTTATTTTATTTTAGATACAAAATCGTGCCAAATAAAACTTAGTCTTCCAGCCTAATGTCATAATGAAAAATTTTTCCAAGTACATACAATACTACAAATCTATTGCAGCAATTACTTTAGGGCTTATGTATATAGCAGTGGGAATAAAGCATTTTACAGATCCAGAGATCTTTATTGCGATAACCCCTCCTTTTGTTTATTTTAAAGAAGCGGCCGTTTATTTTACTGGGATCATCGAAATTATAGGCGGCGCTCTTTTGCTGACAAAAAAATATAGAAGAAATGGAGGAGTGTTGATTATAATTTTGCTTCTGCTTGTTTTTCCTGCAAATATTTATTTAGTTTTTTCACAAGAGGCTCAAGCGGCATTTCAAGGAACAAGATCTGATGCACTAATCAGGCTTCCCTTTCAAATACCTTTAATTTTTATCGCCTATTGGCATTCTAAAAAAAAAACAAGTAGATGGCTAGAGTTATTTTGTATTCTTTCTTTTCCTCCAACTATAATATACTTTTTAAATTTATAGCTTAGTCTTTTGCCTCCCAAATATTATTTTCCCCATTAATATCCGGGTATTCAAAATCAGGATCTAAAACAACTTTTTTAATTTTCTCATTATAATTGACTGCAAAGGACCACTCAGGCCCTTTCTTCCATATTTCTACAGGAAGTTTTTTCCTATTTACAAGCCCACTTTCAGTAGTAATTTCAATAACTACAGGCATAGGAACTTCTTTCATGTTTGCAATAGTAATGACAGCGCCATTTTCAGCAGAGCCACTGGGATAAGACACATCAGTTATAGATTGGTCTAAAGACCAGCTATTGTAGACCCACGACCTCCAAAACCAAGAAAGATCTTCTCCAGAAACATCTTCTATTGTTCTAAAAAAGTCATAAGGCGTGGGGTGTTTATAGGCCCATCTTTCAATATATTGTTTGAACGCATCATCAAACATTTCTTCTCCAAGAATACTGTTTCTTAACAAACCTAAAACCATCGCCGTTTTATAGTATTGAACACCCATATTACGTTCTACAAGATTGTCAGGATAAGTTATTAATGGCTCTATATCGCTAGAGGCTAAGTATTTGCCAAACATTCGCATGCGCGGTTTTCTTGACCGATATTCACCATCGTTAAACTTTTCGGTACTGAGGTAATTTACTAAAGTGTTAAATCCTTCATCCATCCAGCCATAAAGCCTTTCGTTTGTCCCTACAATCATAGGAAACCAATTATGACCTATTTCGTGATCTGTTACTCCCC
Source organism: Bacteroidetes bacterium MED-G13 (assembly GCA_002457735.1). Lineage (GTDB taxonomy): Bacteria > Bacteroidota > Bacteroidia > Flavobacteriales > Flavobacteriaceae > MED-G13. Next base: position 8,110 of record NTKO01000006.1, read on the forward strand.
AAAGCCTACTCCCTTTTGATTGATAGCTGCAAAAAGAAATTCCTGGGTATTCAATTCCAAGTACGTTGCTAGCTACATTTATTGCATAAGGATAGGGGTATTCAAACCAATCTTCTGAGTAATATTCAACAGAAGCTTTGGTATATTCTGTGGATCGCTCCCAGCCATTGTCTCCAATACTCTCAACGGGATATGCAGAAACAGCTGTAGATTTTTTACCACTTGGCAAGTTTATTTTAGCAGCATCTATAACAAATGCAGAAGAAGAGGCCCAAGAGACATCTCGGGTGTTCTCCATTTTAAATCGCCAAGTCAACATTTCTTTATTTTGTGGTCTAGACAGTGGGTCATTTACTTCTTCAGCAGACCTAATTATAACAGTGTCATCGCTGCTTTCCGCTAAAACCCATCGATCGAGCTGTTCCAGCGTATATGTTTCTAGGGGGTTTAATAGTTCTCCAGAGCAAACGACAATTTGATTAGATGGAACAGTGATATTAACATTGAAATCCCCGTACTCAAGATAAAACTCTCCTTGTCCTAAATAGGGAAGATTGTCCCAACCTTTTACATCATCATAAACACACATTCTAGGATACCATTGCGCCACAGAGTATATCTTCCCGTTCTTGGTTTCAAGGATACCCGTTCTGTCAGACCCATAGTTTGGGGAAATAAATGAGAAGTCAATTTTTAATGAGACAGCCCCTCCTTTTGCTTCTAAACTCTCAGGAAGATCTACCCTCATTCTTGTGTCGTTAATTATATATTTAGCATCAGAAATTTTTTTATTCCTTCCTTTTCCTGTAATAAGTTGAACAGCAGAAATTTTAAATCCAGCATCAAAAAACTGCCCCTTTGTTCCATTTCTACTACCCTCAAGAGGAATTAACGCATTACCTCTTGATTCCGTTATAAATAGGTTTTGATCAAGGTGAAGCCAAAGAAAATCAAGCTTGTCTGGGCTATTGTTAGTGTATTTGATGATCTCTTTTCCCATCACGATATTTGACAAGGTGTCAAGTTCCACATCAATTATATAGTCCGCCTTATTTTGCCAGTAGGCATATCCAGGCTTTCCTGAAACAGACCGGGTTTCAGAGCCGGAATATAAATAGAAGTCTCCATCAAAAGCCTTCAACCTGTCATATGTTGAAATAGTGTCCTGTTGACCAAAAATAGTGAGACAGAAAAAAAACGTTAGCAATATATTCTGCATTAATTTCATAATTATTTTTCAAAAATTAAACAATATCTGTGCCTTAAATATAAGTGCAAATATTTCAAGCTTGTAAATATTTTCAAATAAAAACCCCCCCAAATCTGGGGGGGTTCTTTCTATTAACTAAAACTTGATTTAGTCCAGCACAATTGGAGCACCGGCCTCCTCCAAGATTTTCCCCACTTTGTCCACTTTTGACAAGTAGTTGCTTATTTCAGGCTCTAGCCTGTCAAGCATTTTTTTCGCAATATCATAGCTTCGCATGTGAAGAGCAGTTGGCCCATAAGAATTCGAATACCAACCCCCTCTTGCACTCCAAAGCCTATCATAAATTGTAAGGTTGTCCTTTTCCCCAACCTCTTTTTTTGATTCACTACCACCAATTTTTCTTTCCAGTTTGTTCTTTGTTTCAACAAGATCAAAAACAAGTTTACTGGATTCATTAATATCATTTTTTAGACCCATTAATACGGATTGATACGTATCAACCCTGTCTGATGCTTTTTCTATCTTATGCTTAAGTAGTTCAACCTTTGTGAATGTCTCAGCGAGTTTTTTATAATAATCACTATGCTGATCACCCAAAGGGTTTTGTAGCGTTCCTTTTCTGATTTTTTCCACTTCTAGCTCCACAGGGCCAGCAACCTTAGAGACAACTCCATTAATTCTTGTATACAAAAATAAATCATATTTTCCTTCTTTAGCCTGCGTGTAAACTCCGCTAGAGTAACGAGACTTAGACCCGCTTTTCACAGTAGTAGGAATAGAGCTTGATAAGGACCAATTAACATTATTGATTCCTTTTTTTAACGAATTTGAAATTTTAGAAACAACCTCTCCATTTTTGTTTTTAATAATTAGAATTGACTGGTTTTTTTGCTCACTCATTTCATTATCAAGAGCTTCCCAGCCAATAAAATCAGTATTTTCTTTTTCAGTTTTATTTCTTTTTTGCTTTAAGCTTTTAGGAGCATCTTTGATGTAAAACTTAATATTAGCACCATATGCAGGATTTTTAGCGTAATATGTTTGCCCACCATCACTACTTGTGCCTCCGTAGATTTGGTTGTATTGTAGCGCTTTTCTTGGCTTGAAAATATGCCCATCTTTTTCCATAAGCTCATTATCAAGATCTCGTAAAGCACTATAATCATCTAGCACATAAAAACTTCTTCCAAAAGTTGCAAGCACAAGGTCGTTTTCCCTTTTTTGAATAGCAAGGTCACGGACTGAAATTGTAGGCAGACCAGTTGAAAACTTATCCCAGCTTTTGCCTTTGTTTAGACTTATATATACGCCATACTCCGTTCCTAAGAACAGTAAATTGGGATTTACATGATCCTGAACGATTCTCCAAAGCAATGTTCCCTCAGGAAGTCCTTTGGTAATCGACTTCCAGCTTTTACCGCCGTCTTCTGTCATAAAAAGGTAGGGCTTGTAATCTCCAAACTTGTGATTATCTAAAACAACGTAAGCAGTGTTTTTATCATGAAGATCTGCCTTGATATCATTAACAAAAGCGCTTTCAGGTGTATCGGGCAATTTGTCTACAGTTAGTTTCGTCCAATTTTTACCACCATCTTTAGTATGCTGAATGATTCCATCATCAGTGCCAACATACAAGACATTTTCGTCTAGTGCTGACTCAGAAAGGGAGGTGATGGTATTATAAGTTGACATTGCATATACATCCCAAGCATTGTCAAAGCTATGCATTCCACCCATAATTGGAAGAGAAAATCTTTCTTCATTTTTGGTTAAATCACCTGAGACGGCACTCCAGCTGTCTCCTCTATTTTCAGAGACCCAAACTCTTTGAGATCCAAAATATATTTTTTGAGGATTATGGTGGCTTACTAAAATTGGCGCATCCCAATTGAATCTTTCATAAGGCTCGTCTAAATCCTCTTGAGGCCTAATATTAACAACTTCACGATTTGTCATATCAATTCTATGAATAAAACCCTCTTGTGATTGAGCATAAATGATATCAGGATTTCCTGGCTCAGTAGCAGGCTGATGACCGTCACCTCCCAACACTACATACCAATCCCCGTTTGAAATACCATTATTTTTAAAAGTTCTAGAGGGGCCGCCCTGAGTATTATTGTCTTGGGTGCCGCCATAAATATTGTAGAAAGGCTCAGCATCATCGACAGCAAGTTTGTAAAACTGAGTAAGAGGAAGGTTTGCAACAAATTTCCAAGATTTTGAGTTGTCAAACGATTCATAGACACCACCATCTGTTCCAATCAGCATGTAGTTTGGATCATCTGCTTTGAAAGTAAGGGAGTGGTTGTCAGAGTGTTTTTTTCTTTCCCTCATGGTGTAAAACTCTTTTCCACCATTTTCAGAAACAAGCACACGTACATTCATTAAATAAATCTTGTCAAAGACATGAGGTGACGCAACAAGTTCTTGATAATAATGGGGGCCCGTTCCGCCAGAAACAGTTTCAGACATTTTTTTCCAGCTTCCACCACTGTCAACAGACTTGTAAACCGCTCCTTCTCTTCTGTCTAGCTCAATGGCTGCATACAAAACATTTGGTTTCATAGGAGAAATTGCTAAACCAATTTTTCCCATATTTGAACCAGGAAGACCATTGTTTAATTTTTTCCAACTTTCACCTCCGTCAACAGTTTTATAAAGTGCAGTTCCAGGGCCGCCACCGATTAATGCAGCTACATTTCTGTGTCTTTGCCAGCTAGCCAAATATAAAACGTTTGGGTTTTCAGGATTAATAACTAGATCGGTAACCCCAGTCCATTCATTTATCTCTAGCTTATTCTCCCATGTTTTTCCTCCGTCAACAGATTTGAAGAGGCCACGATCGCCTCCAGAGCTCCATAAAGGACCCTGTGCAGCAACCCAAATTACGTCGGAATTATTTGGGTGAACAATTATTTTTGAAATATGCTCAGAATTTTTAAGCCCCATGTTTTTCCAGCTTTTTCCAGCATCTGAACTGTGGTAAACCCCATGTCCGATTCCAACATGTCTACCGCCAACATTTTCACCAGTACCTAACCAAATTGAGCTATTATTACTAGGATCAATCGCAATACATCCTGTAGAGTAAAAAGGCATGTTGTCTGCAATTGGGTTCCAGGTTGTTCCAGCATTTTCAGTTTTCCAAACTCCACCAGAACCAACGGCAACATACCATACGTTTTCATTTGTTTCGTCAATTGCAATATCAGCAATCCTTCCAGACATAAATGCGGGACCAACACTTCTAAACTTGAAGCTTTTCAATGCAGAAGCAATTGGATTTTTATCTTTCTTCTTTGCTTTTTTCTTCTGCGAATTACCATCAACAGTAGAGAAGAGTATCGCACAAGAAACTAATAATAGTTTCAAATATTTCATAACAATTTTCGTATAGTTAGGTCCACGCAAACAAAGCGTATTGACGCTTATGCGGTCTGCAAAGATAATAAATTTTTTAAAATGTCCCTATCTGATGCTAAAGGAGAGCCCAGTGTTTATCGTGTTGAAGTCTTGAATGCTGTAGTCAACAAAGAATTTTAATAATGGAAAATTTAAGGACAAACCTATGTTTTTTCTTAAGTAATTCATTTTACTACTCATGTCAATTGGGTCAACAACATCGAGTTCGATCGGGATGTTTCCCGGATTTATAAAATAGTTAATGTTGTAAGTTCCGTTTACTTTGAAAGAGCTCTTGCTTAAAACTTGGGAGACAGAAGCATAGAGGCTTACAACTTTTAAGTCAGCAGAACCGATTAACCCAAAAGTAGAGCTGGAAAGGTCTAAATCAATAGACTGGTTATCTCCTGAAATTTGTGAGCTTTCAGCCAAGGGGTAATCTCCTACCATTTTTGCGGTGGACAATAGAACAGAAAGATTAAATGGTGTTACTTTGGAAAGCCTAAAGTATTGGCTAATGCTATGTTTCAGCCCAACTCCAAAGGACGTAAATTCAGCCCCCTTGAATGAAACCTTTGGCATATATCTAACAATAATTTCAGACTTGAATGGTAGTCCAAGCGCAGCCTGAACGTTAGGCAAAACAAGCCTTTCAGAACTTAGTATTGAGCTGTATCCATCAGGAGATTGAAATGAGGTACTGAGGCTAGCACCTTGTTCCTCGGAAAAGAAATTCACAATATATTCCGAGTTGGATTCATCTCCAAATATTGTAGGGCTTGTAGGACTGTTGGCAACAATACCTTCAAAACCAGAGGTCGAGAATACTTTATGGCCTTCTGGAATTAGTATACCAGAAGCAAAAAAGGTAATATCAAATCCAAGTTTTTTATGAGTTTTTGCTGATCTAGCCCAGCCCTCATTCATGGATATTTGCATGGACCTAAATAGCGGATTAAAATAATTATTTGCAAGCAGATCTTTGTCATTTTCAGAAGCTAGTATAAAGTTCTCAACTCCAGAAAGGCCTTGGGAAATCGCCAAGTTTGTGCTTAGAAAAAGCAGTAGGATTGTTTTTTTCATTTTAAGATTAGTTTTCTTGAAATTGAAGGAAAAAGATTCAGAGCATTTTCGTAATATATTTTTTTAAGTACTTCGTCTGGCAATCCCAAACCATACATTTTCCAAAAAGCATGTCTTTTTCTAAAATAATTAAAATACTCATCATTAGTTTCTAGAACTCGAAAGTATAGGTAATACTCCTCTTTTTTATAAGTATCCTTTCCAAACATAATTCTATCTTGGTACTTGATCATAAACTTTCTTGCTGCAATAGGTTGCCTGCCTAGCTCAGCAATCACAGCACCAAATTCTGTCACAACATTTGGGTGTTCATCAAGATGTCTGCCAAGCCTATCTAAATCGTGCGCAAGCCAGCCTAGGTGCGCATTAATAAATGTCGTATTAGGATGCCTTTTAAACATTCTGTGTTGCTCTCCAATGATGTCTTCAAAAGGGGGTATAAAATCCGACTCCCCATAAAATCTATTTGGCTTTTCCTTGAGCTCATACCACCTTTCATTTTTTTCATCTTTAGGTTGCCAAAACGGAAATGGGTCAGCTGAATGAATTAATACCGGTATACCTAATTCTCCGCAAACATCCCATATAGGTCCTAGTCTAGGATCATCAACTGCAACGCGGTTTCCCTTAGAATCTTTATTTGTTAACCCAAGAGACTTGTATACTTTTAAACCTATAGCTCCTTTTGCTACCGCATCACGAATAATATTTACTTGCGTCTCTACATCTTTTTCATTGTCAACAGAGTTAAAATCAACATTAACAAACAAACCTATTCTGCCTGGTTGATTTTCAGCAATATTTTTTAAAGATTCATTTAGGTATAAGTCTTTGGCTGCTTGTGGTCCAAATCCAGAGCCACTAAGATTAACAATATATGCCATGTTTAGCTCATCCATTTCCCCAACAAGCTTGTCTAAATCTCTGACTGGCGTGTCCCACAAATGACTATGCACATCGACAAAAGGAAACTTTGCTTTTTTGGTTATATTTTGTTCAACAACAAGAGAGGAAGCAGGCTCATACTCTTCAAAGCTCATGATATTTTGTCTGTGCTGAATGATGCCAATAGAATAGTACACGGCGCCAGCAAAGACAGCGAGAATAAAAAGACTCTTGAAAAGGTTTTTAAAACTTATCATCTACTCTATTGGAATCGATACAATCGTTTTGTCCCACTTTAAGTTTAAGCTAATACCAGAGGAATCTTGACTAAAATCAATGGTAAATTGTTCAAGTTCAGGCCTTAACAATTTAGGCTTCACTGATGTTTTTAGCACGGTTGTTTTTTTGTCTGGCTGAGAAACGGCAAAAAACACATCATTTTTTGAGCTTAGCGCAACACCCCAAATATCTTCGTAAGGAAATGTGTACATGCCGTATTTTCCTGCAACGAGTTCTTGATCGCCGAATTGTATGTTTTTGTTTGTTTCAAAAGTCGTGTTTGCATTAGCCCCAGTTCTCCAGTATTTCCCGTAAGGAACAAGCGCCCCGTCTTTTTCCTCCCCAAAAATTAATCTTCCTTTTTTATAAGGCCTGTGATATTCAACTTGTAAGCTTAAGCCATCTGCCTCAAAGTTAGCTTCTCCTTTTGGGCTCACAGGAAATAGTATCATGTAAGCAATATAAACTACTGCTACAGCAAGTAATCCGCCAATTATTTTTAAAATATTTTTTATCATCGTATTGTTTTAATTATTAAGAGTTTTAAATCTGTTCAGATATTTTCCAATCATATCATATTCAATATTTACGAGATCCCCAATTTTCAAAGCCTGAAAGTTTGTGTTTTCATAAGTGTAGGGAATAATAGCAACAGAAAAACGGTTTGCATCAATATTAAAAACCGTTAAGCTGATTCCATTAATGCAAACAGAGCCTTTATCTATGAGTAGCGCTTCAAATTTTTGGTTAAACTCAAATTCAAAAATCCAACTACCGTTTTCATCTTTAACAGAAACACATTTGGCCGTATCATCAACATGGCCTTGAACCATGTGACCATCTAACCTTCCACCCATTTTCATTGCTCTTTCAATATTGATCGCATCACCTTTTTTGAGAGCTCCTAATGAGGACTTCTCTAAGGTTTCTTTAATGGCAACTACTTTATGACCACGATCATTACAATTTGTTACTGTCAAACAAACACCATTGTGAGATACACTCTGGTCAACTTTTAAGTCCTTGCTAATATTACATTCAATTCCAAAAGTTATATTATCATTTTGTTTTTCAACACTAATAACTTTTCCAACATTTTCAATTATTCCTGTAAACATTATATGTATAATATTTGATAAATTTACAGAAATAATGCCAGATTAATTTTAATTGGAAAAAAGCAATAAAATAATAGTTGGAATAACAGCCGGAGACATGAACGGCATTGGACCAGAAATTTTACTATCCATTTTGTCTAAAAATGAATTTCCAGAAAACTGTGTGCCAGTTGTATACGCATCTTATAAGAACCTGGAAAACACGAAAAGACATCTTTCCATGAACTGTGAGCTGCGCTTAATTAATTCCTTTTCGGAGCTCGAGGATTCCGCAATTAATGTATTTGACATTGATGCACATGGAGCCACAATCAATTATGGCAGAAAAGATAAAGCTATTGGAAAACTTGCGTATCATTGCTTAGCGCAAGCTGTTGAAGATCTAAATCAGGGAAATATTGATGTTTTAGTTACCGCTCCGATTAATAAGGAAACTATTCAATCCAAAAAATTTTCATTTATGGGCCATACCGACTATTTGAATGAAAACATAGAGGGAAGCTCCGTGATGATGATGGTTTCAGAGTCCTTGAGAGTAGCCTTATTAACAGAGCACATGTCACTTTCCAAAGTTGCCGGCTCAATTTCAAAGGAGCTAGTTGAAAGCAGAACGAAATCGATTCATAAAACACTGCAATTAGATTTTAATATTCATGATCCAAAAATTGCAATGCTATCTATTGACCCCCATGCAGGAGACAATGGAGTAATAGGAACGATTGACAATATGGTTTTGGCTCCATGCATTAATTTTATGAAAAAAGAAGGTATGCTTGTTGACGGGCCATTTCCTGCAGATAGCTTTTTTGGATCCAGGAAATACAAAGAATTTGATGTTGTAATAGCACCCTATCATGATCAGGGGCTGATTCCTTTTAAGACCTTGTCTTTCGGAAAAGGAGTAAATTTTACTTCTGGGCTAAAACATGTGCGTACATCGCCAGACCATGGTACTGCCTACGAGATTGCTGGAAAAGGAGTAGCTAAAGACACTTCATTTTTAGAGGCGATTAAGCTTGCCCTTGCGGTTTATAAAAACAGAAAACTTGCCACTGTAACGTAATTACTGAAATTATTAGCAGACTCAGAATAAATTTTTATATTTGCTGGCCTAAATTAATTTGATGAAATCTATTAGTACACATAAAATAGAGTTCGCTGGACTAAAAGTTGGCAAGCATCAATTTAGTTTTGAGCTTAACAAAGAGTTCTTTGAAAATTTTAGTTTTTTTGACTTTAACAATATTAACCTCTGTGTTGATGTAGACTTAACCAAAAAGCCTACTTTATTAGAGTTAAATTTTCATGCAAAAGGATCTGTAAATGTTAATTGTGACATGACCAACGAGCCTTTTGACATGCCATTTAATAAAGAAGATTTTTTAGTTGTTAAGTTCGGACAAGAGTACAATGACGAGGACAATGAAATTTTGGTGTTACCTTATCGTGAGCACAAAATTATTCTAGATCAATACTTATATGAATTAGTAATACTATCTTTGCCTAGAAAACGAGTACACCCTGGAGTAGAGGATGGAACTCTAGAGTCAGAAATAATTAGAATATTAGACGAACTCAAACCTTCAGGACTCGCATTAGAATCGGATCCAAGATGGGAGAAATTAAAAAAAATAAAAAATAAATAGTTATGGCACATCCAAAAAGAAAAACTTCGAAAACAAGAAGAGATAAAAGGAGAACACATTACAAGGCTGAGATGCCTCAGATTGCCGTTTGTTCAAAAACAGGTGAAAGCCATCTTTACCACAGAGCTTACTGGAGCGAAGGTAAACTATACTACAGAGGTAAAGTATTGATTGACAACACCGCCGTAGTAGAATCTGAATCTTAATTACTCTTTACTAACTTTTCTGTTGTTCCTTCGTCTATCAGCTTTCCCGGCGTATTAAAACTAGACCACTTTCCATTTGTAAAGTTTTTTCCGTCAAAAATGTAGTGTGCAACTCCAAAATCTGTACAATTAGGATAATAATAGTTAACAGCAAAGTGCCCGTGCTTTTCTATTCCAATTCCAATATACTCTGCTTTATCATCTCTAAAGTAGTGCAGATAATACACATCTTGATACTTAAATACCTCAACAAGGCCTTTTTCGGAATTACCAGAAAAATATTTGTAAGTTCCGCACAAGGGATCATTTTCACATTGTATCATTAGTTCAGCCTTGTTATTGAAAGGCTCAATATTGTTAGGAAAATCAGTCATATTTATTGAAGGGGGAATATAACTATCTAAGCTACATGAGAAAACAGTTATTGAAACGATGAAGGCAATTTTTTTCATATCGTAAAATATTGTTTTAAAAATTTAATTATTCGTAAATCATAAATATCATTAAAAAAGTGTAAAAAATGACAAAAAATGAGCTTTTTTAATCATTTTTAGCAAAAAACTGTCAAAAAGTACTAAAAAGTACACTTTTTTGATAAAAAAATAAATCTATAGAAATTAAATATTTGGTATATTTAGCACTAATTTATATAAGTGTTTTTTTGTCAAAAAATATCAGTTTTTGATCATTTTTGATCATTTTTGATCATTTTTTTGTCATTTTTGCTTGTTTTTAAGCTAAAATCAACGATTTTTGATTATTATTAAATTCATATTATGCGAATTAAAGAAATACAAAGTCTAATTAAGTTTGTTGCCAAGTCTGGCGCTAGCGAAGTTAGCTTGGAAATGAAAGATGTTAAGATCACTATTAAAACATCCAGTGATAAGACCCCTGTAGTTATTCAAAACCCTGTTACTCAGCCCCCACAACTTGCAGATATTAATGTTGTTTCTCAACCAGTTCAGGTTCAACCGGCTCAATCTGTTGATTCTGTACCTTCATCAGTCTCTGATGAAGAATCAAATCTTATAACAGTCAAATCTCCAATAATCGGCACCTTTTATAGGAGGCCAGCCCCCGACAAGCCAGTTTTTGTTGAGGTTGGAGATACCGTTTCTGAAGGGTCAGTGTTATGTGTGATTGAGGCCATGAAACTTTTCAATGAAATTGAATCTGAGGTAATTGGGAAAATCGTGAAAATTCTTGTTGACGATTCTAGCCCAGTTGAATTTGACCAACCGTTATTTTTAGTAGACCCATCTTAAAATACAACTATGTTTAAAAAGATCCTAATTGCTAATAGAGGTGAAATTGCATTGCGTGTCATTCGGACCTGCAAAGAAATGGGCATCGCAACCGTTGCAGTATATTCTACCGCTGATGAAGAAAGCATACATGTTACTTTTGCCGATGAAGCAGTATGTATTGGACCCCCATCTAGCCAGGATTCTTATTTGAAAATTTCTAATATTATTGCTGCCGCTGAAATCACAAATGCTGATGCCATTCATCCAGGATATGGGTTTTTGTCGGAAAATGCGAAATTCTCAAAAATTTGTGAAGAGCACGGAATAAAATTCATTGGAGCATCTCCAGAAATGATCAATAAAATGGGAGATAAAGCCACTGCAAAAGCGACAATGATTGAGGCCGGTGTGCCCTGTGTTCCGGGAAGCGCGGGGATTATTGAATCTTTTGACCATTGTAAAAAATTGGCTAACACTATAAGCTATCCAGTTATGTTAAAAGCTAGTGCTGGTGGAGGTGGAAAAGGGATGCGCGCTGTTTGGAAAGAAGAAGACTTAGAAGATGCATGGAACTCCGCTAGACAAGAGTCTAAAGCAGCTTTTGCGAACGACGACATGTACATGGAAAAATTAATTGAGGAGCCTAGACATATAGAGATTCAAATTGTTGGAGACTCCAAAGGAAGGGCATGTCACCTTTCTGAAAGAGATTGCTCAATTCAAAGGAGGCACCAGAAGTTAACTGAGGAAGTACCCTCCCCCTTTATGACTGAAAAATTGAGAGAAAAAATGGGTGAAGCGGCCATTAGAGCAGCAGAGTATATAAAGTATGAAGGGGTAGGAACGGTGGAGTTTTTAGTAGATAAGAATCGTAAGTTCTACTTTATGGAGATGAACACAAGAATCCAAGTTGAACACCCAATAACTGAGCAAGTAATTGAGTATGACTTAATTCGGGAGCAAATCAAGGTTGCATATGGGAAAAGGATCACAGGAAAGAATTATTTACCACAATTATTTTCTGTGGAGTGTAGAATTAATGCTGAAGATCCTTACAATGAATTTAGACCTTCGCCTGGGAAAATCACTAACCTTCATATTCCAGGTGGACATGGCGTGAGAGTAGACACACATGTATATGCAGGGTATACGATTCCTCCAAATTACGACTCCATGATAGCCAAATTAATTACCACTGCACAAAGCAGGGAAGAAGCAATTAATAAAATGAAGAGAGCATTAGATGAATTTGTAATTGAAGGAATTCATACAACCATTCCATTTCATAGTAAGCTGATGGAACATCCGTCTTATTTAGAAGGAAAGTACACTACCAAGTTTATGGAAGATTTCTCAATGGAGGATTAAATGAAAAAAATTGTTGTTTTAGGTTGTGGTTTAGTCGGCAGGGTAATCGCTGAAGACCTTTCAAAGAAATTTGAAGTAACTTCTGTTGACTATTCACAAAAAAATCTAGATAAAATTTCTTCTCAAAATATCCGCAAAAAGTGCTTGGATTTACAAGATTCTGTTAAAATTAAAAATGTTGTAAAAGATTTTGATGTAGTTGTTGGCGCACTTCCAGGCGACATGGGATTTGAAACAATGAAGGAGGTGATTTTATCCAAAAAAGACATTGTTGATATATCTTTTTTCCCTGAAGCCCCATTTGCTTTAGATCAACTTGCCAAAAAAAACAATGTTACAGCAATTATGGATTGTGGCGTAGCGCCAGGGATGGGAAATATCATTTTTTCTTATCATGATCAAAGCATGGAGATTAATGATTATGAATGTCTCGTTGGAGGGCTTCCAAAAAATAGAGAATGGCCATTTGAATACAAAGCAGTTTTCTCACCAATTGATGTAATAGAAGAGTATACGCGTCCAGCAAGATATGTACAAAACAATCTGTTGGTTATCAAAGAGGCACTTTCTGACACTGAGCTAATTGATTTTGATGGTGTTGGAACTTTAGAAAGTTGGAACTCTGACGGGTTAAGAACACTTATTAATACGATGAATCATGTTCCAAATATGATTGAGAAAACTCTTCGATATCCAGGATGTGTTGAGTATTTGAAAGTACTTAGGGCTTGCGGCTATTTCTCTAAAGAAGAAGTTAATGTTAATGGTCAAAAAATTAAGCCCATTGATTTGACAGCTACACTGCTTTTCCCCATGTGGGAAATGAAGAAAGAGGATGAAGATTTTACGGTCATGAGAATTAAAATTTCTGGACTGGAAAAGGGCACTAAAGTTACATATACTTATTATTTGTTAGACAGATTTCAAAATAAAACAATGTCCATGGCAAGAACAACAGGCTATACATGTACCGCTGCAGTTAACTTATTAGCAGAGGGTATATACACTAAAAAAGGAATATCTCCCCCCGAGTATCTAGGGGCGCACTTTGATTTCATTAATAATTATTTAGCTAAAAGAAATGTAATTTATCATGTTAAAAAAGAACTCGACTAGCTAATTATTCTCCTTTCAATTCTTGATGATAAATTTGTCAAAATTTCATAGGAAATTGTTCCAACACTATCAGCAAAGTCTTCAGCTGTATTTTTATCATCAAAAATTACTACCTGATCACCCTCTACAGCATCAACCTTGTTTAAATTTACCATGATGACATCCATACATATATTGCCAATAATATTACATTTAATTTCATTAATGATTACATAACCACCCTTATTAAATGACCGACTAATGCCGTCAGCGTGACCTAACGGAATGATGCCAACTCTGGTTTTTTCCTTTGTAATATAAGCTCTGTTGTATCCTACTGATTCTCCTTTTGAAACATCAATTATTTGAGAGACAGTGCTAAGCACCTTATGCACTGGTTTAAGGCTAATAGAAAGGTTGTTTGAAAAGCCGTAAAGACCAATACCACATCTTATCATGTTAAACTCAGACTCGGGGTAATTAATTATCCCAGATGTATTAGACATGTGAAGTATAGGCTTGTGGCTTAACTGTGGTAAAATTTTTTCAATGGATTTTTCAAAGCTTTTAATTTGTTGAAGGGTAAATTCTTTTTCATTTACATCTTCACTTGCAGACAAATGAGAGTATATAGATTTAATAAAACAAGTATCAGAATTTGACATTAATTCAAATGCTTTTTCAACCTCATTTTCTTTAAACCCAATTCGATTTAGCCCTGAATTAATTTTAAAATGTATCGGATAATTTGAAATGTTTTTTTCGTGTGTGTATTTAATGAATTCATTTAAAAAATGAAAGGAATAGATGCTCGGCTCTAGATCAAAATTAGTGATTTCATCAAAAGAGCCAGTTTGTGGTATTAATACAAGAATGGGGGTTTTTATCCCAGCATTTCTTAGTTTAACACCCTCACTTGCATATGCTACAGAAAAATAGTCAACCCCTAATTTCTCTAATTTTTTAGCAACAGCAACCATGTCAGACCCGTATCCATTGGCTTTAACTACTGCCATAGTTTTGGTTGCGGGCTTTACTAAAGACTTAATTTTATTAAAATTATATTCGAGCGATTGTAAGTTGATTTCAAGAACAGTTTTCAAGCCAGCTAGTTTTACTTTTTTCTCTTTTGCTTTCTTTTGAAATATGCAGCTCTGCTCAGCGGCTCATATTCTACTTCATTGCCCAAAACAATTAGATCACTATTTTTTGTTTTTCTGTGGCTATATTGAGCCAAGCCTCCAGTTTCAGGGCATATCGCATGCACTTTTGTGACATATTCAGCGGTAGCCATTAAGTTTGCCATTGGCCCGAAGGGTCTTCCTTCATAATCCATATCTAAACCAGCCACTATAACTCTTACGCCATTGTTAGCCAAGTTGTTACATACTTCTGTGATTTCATCATCAAAAAATTGCGCTTCATCAATACCTACTACCTTACAGTGTTCCGCCCTCTTGTAAATTTCATTTGCTGCCGACACCATTTCACACGGTATGATGGAATTATCATGAGAAACAACTTTATTTTCCCCATCTCGAGTATCGATCTTAGGTTTAAAAATGATAGGTTTTAGACTGGCAAATTGAGCCCTTTTAATTCTGCGGATCAACTCTTCTGTTTTGCCTGAAAACATAGAGCCACAAACTACTTCAATCCAGCCTGTTTGTTTGTCAAAGTTTAAAGTGTTTTCAAGAAACATTTTGTAAATTTAGAAAAGTTGATAGCTTATAACAACCCTAATTTAAAGCAAATAAATTTAGTAAAAAACAAGCTGATAATAACGCAAGACAAATTTAATTTAAAGATTTTCAATGAGTAAGCTATTTATTGTTCCAACCCCGATAGGAAACCTTAAAGACATTACCATTAGGGCCATTGAGACTTTGCAATCTGTTGACACAGTCTATGCAGAGGACACGCGTACTTCCTCCAAGTTTTTAAACCATTATGAAATAAAAACCCCAATGCAATCTTTTCATATGCATAATGAGCACGCTAAGCTAGAAAATATTATAAGCAGCTTCAAGCAAGGAAAGACAGGAGCAATAATTAGTGATGCGGGAACTCCAGGGATTTCCGATCCTGGATTTTCTTTGGTTAGAGCATGTATTAAAAATGATATTGAAGTGGAGTGTTTACCAGGGCCAACAGCACTTATCCCAGCACTTATCAACTCTGGATTTCCGTGTGAAAAGTTTTCTTTCGAGGGGTTTCTTCCTGCAAAAAAAGGAAGAACTAAAAGATTAAAAGAAATTGCAGTACAAGAAAAAACAATGATTTTTTATGAATCTCCCCATAGGCTTGTAAAGACCTTAAAAGATTTTTCTCAGTACTTTGGAGTGGAAAATCAAGTTAGTGTTTCAAGAGAAATTTCTAAGAAATTTGAACAAACGATTCGCGGTACAATATCTCAGGCAATTCAGCATTTTGAAAAAAACAAACCCAAAGGAGAATTTGTAATTGTCCTTTCAACAAAATGAAAACATGAAAACAAACACAGTAATTACAAATTGGAAAAAAGGTACGACACAGTTTGATTGTGTTGG
This sequence comes from Bacteroidetes bacterium MED-G13, assembly GCA_002457735.1. GTDB lineage: Bacteria > Bacteroidota > Bacteroidia > Flavobacteriales > Flavobacteriaceae > MED-G13. The sequence goes on from NTKO01000006.1 coordinate 24,204, forward strand.
TCCAAATGGGGTCTCGACAACTCTTGGAACCTCAGAAGAGGGCAAAGAAAAAATTGCATCCCCAAAGGCCATGATGCTTTCTTCTCTTGCTGTTTGCTCTGGTTTAGACATAGTAGCCATTTTAAAAAAAATGAAAGTGGAGCTTGATGATTTTAAGATTAATACTATAGCCAGATTAACAGAGGAGCACCCTAAATATTATGACGAGGTTACTGTAGTTTACCATTTTTTTGGAGGTGATTTTGAAAAAGACAAGGTTGAAAAAGCAGTTGATTTGTCAATCAATAAATATTGTGGGGTAATGGAAATGTTCAGAAATTTTTCAAAAATAACAACTGAAATTAAATATAATTAGATTGCTAGAAAATAAGAACAGACACGACAATGATGATAGAATAAGCTTTGATGAGAAAGAGCATGAGTATTTTGTAGATGGGGAAAAACTAAGGTTTTCTGTCACAGCAATAATTGATAAATTTTTTGTTGAATTCGATAGTGATTATTGGGCAAAAAGAAAAGCGGTGGAGAAACTTACGCGCGATGGAATTGACATTGATGAGAAAGTTTTAGCACAAGCAATTAATGAGATATTAAATAAGTGGGAAGAAAAGAGAAAAGATGCTGCTGAAAAAGGTACACTTTTGCATGAAAAAATTGAAGATTTTTATAATGAAAAATATCATCAAGAATACCCAATCGAATTTTCTTTTTTTAAAAAATTCCATGACAAATATCCAGCCCTAGCACCATACAGAACTGAGTGGAGGATATTTGACGGTAGCACATCATTAGCAGGTACTGTTGATATGGTTTACAAGAAAAAAAATGGAGAGCTATTTATCTTTGACTGGAAGCGGTCAAAAAAACTTGTGGACCAGCAGGGAAATTTACTATTAAAAGAATATAGCCACGGATTAGAAGAGTTGTCGCATGTTGCAGACAACAGCTTTAATAGATATGCTTTACAGCAAAATATTTACAAGTATATTCTCGAATCAAACTATGGTGTAAAAGTTAGTTCCATGAATCTATTGGTTTTACATCCAGATTATAAAGATTATATTCACCTTGTAATTCCAGAAATGCAAAAAGAGGCAAAATATTTGATTGAACAAGCAATAGAATTAAGCAGGTAATTTGACAGAAAAGCTAGATCCATACGCAGCACTTCGCTTTAGAGAATTTAATATTTTTCTTGTGATAAGATTTATATTGGTCTTTGGCTGGTCCATGCAGTTTATAATAGTTGAGTGGGAAGTCTACAGTCTTACCAAAGACCCTTTATCGCTTGGACTCATTGGATTAATTGAAGTGATTCCCGCAATTTCAATGGCTTTGTTTGCTGGACACATTGTTGATCAAAGAGAAAAAAAACGATTATTTGTCTATTGTGTAACTACATTTTTTATTGTTGCTGCAGGCTATTATTGTATTACCAGCCCTTTTGTTTATGACAATTATGAAAACTCGCAAATATTAATTGGTATCTATATTTTAGTTTTTCTAGGGGGATTTATTAGGGCGTTTATAGGGCCAACTATATTCTCATTAGTTGCTCTAATTGTCCCAAAGAAGGTATATCCCAACGCAGCAACTTGGAGTAGCTCAACTTGGCAGTTAGCCATTGTGCTGGGCCCAGCATTTGCAGGATTTTGTATTGCATGGATTGGCGTGCACAACGCTATGGGAATTGTCCTTGCTACTATTATTGTAGGACTTTTACTGATTGGCTTTATCAAAAAGAAACCTATATTAAATCCAAAAATTGGGGAGCCTATTTTTCAAAGCCTAAGGGCAGGAATAAATTTTGTGTATAAAACAAAATCTATTCTTGTTGCATTGTCTTTAGATATGGTTGCAGTTTTATTCGGAGGGGCCATTGCCTTACTTCCAATATATGCACAAGATATTCTTGACGTTGGTTCCGAGGGTTTTGGAATTTTAAGAGCGGCACCAGCCGTTGGCTCTGTTTTGATGATGATAGCTTCTGCGCATATTCCACTTACTAAAAATGCTGGCAAGAAACTTCTTGTTGCAATATTCTGCTTTGGGCTATCAATTATTTTATTTGGAGTTTCAAATATATTTTGGCTTTCAGTATTTGCCTTATTTATGTATGGCTTAACCGATGGTGTTTCTATGATAATTCGTCAAACGATATTACAGCTAAAAACTCCGGACGAGTTTAGAGGAAGAGTCGCCTCAGTAAATTCAATTTTTGTTGGATCTTCAAATGAGTTAGGAGCGTTTGAAAGTGGAGTAACAGCAAAATTGATGGGAACAGTACCCGCTGTTGTATTTGGAGGAGTGATGACCATATTAACAGTTGGCTTTACATCCATTAAATTTCCTAACTTTAGAAAACTAGACCTAACAAAAGATATGAACGATAACTAATAACTTAACTATGAAAAAACTACTTACATTTTTAGCACTAACTATCTCATTTAATATGAATGCACAAATAAGCACCTAAGACACAGATAATTCAGGATTTGCTGCTTCAGCAATTGGATTTGCGACTACAGCAATGGGATTGTATTCAATAGCAAGTGGAGATTACTCTGTTGCAATTGGATATGGGGCTTTAGAACAAGTTATAGCAAAAATAAATGAGTAAATACTTTATAATTTTATTTGCACTTTTATTCCAGGTCAATTTATTAGGGTTTAACTCTGATACCCTTGAACTGGAAACGGTTCAGCTTAAGAGCGTTTTGATTAACCAAAGTAATCCTGCCTTAACTGTTTCTAAGATTTCTTATAACGAAAATGAAATTAGACCGATTAATTTTCAAGATGCAATTGAATTTTCACCATCCGTGTGGATAACAAATAGTGAAAACCAAGCCCAGGATAATCGAATGTCTATAAGGGGTTTCGGTGCTCGATCTGCTTTTGGGATTCGTGGAATTAAAATTGTTTTAGACGACATCCCCCTTACTACACCCGACGGTCAATCGCAGGTTGATAACATTCCTTTTGATTTAATTCAAAATATTGAAATATTAAAAAGTCTTTCTTCAACAAGGCATGGAAATGCCTCTGGCGGGGTAGTATATGTGAATACATTTTCAGAGCTTTCATCGGTTCAAGGAGTTTTTTCGAAGCTTTCTTTTGGTACTCATGGCTACAAAACAAAGGAAGCTACTTATTCAAAAAAAAGAGACAAATCTTCTACAATTTTACGCATATCCCAGGCAGAAAGCAGTGGATACAGGGAGCACAGTAGCTATAAAAATAAATCATTCTTTTTTAAGCACACGATAGATCTAGAAAAAGTGAAATTAAAAATTAATTCTCTTTATTTTGATAGTCCCTATGCTTTTGATCCTGGGGGTTTGACCATAGAATCTGTTAATGAAAATAGTACCCAAGCAAGAGATAGAAATGTTTTGTTTGATGCTCAAGAGTCAGTAAAACAGCTACAAGCTGGGCTTGCCTTAGATTGGAAAACTGCAGCAGGAACAGTGAAATCAAGCTTATATTACAGTAATAGAAATTTTGTTGGATTGCTACCATTTACAAACGGCGGCTATGTGGAGCTTAATAGAGATTTTGCAGGATTGGAACTGAGTTTAAATAGTCGTTTTAATGAATTTGAGTGGATGCTTGGTGCGTCTGCGCAGAGCCAGGCAGATGACAGAAAAAGGTTTCAAAATAATGAAGGAGTAAAAGGAGAAATGGCTATGGATCAATTAGAATCATTTGATTCATACGGGATGTTTGCATTAGGATCATTGAACAAACCAAAATATAGTCTACAAGCTGGAGTTAGGTTTGATGTACATCAAATTTCTATGGATGATAATTTTGGTTTGGACCAGCAGTATGTTGATTACTCAAACCGGCTAAGCGCCTACTCGCCAAATATTGGGTTTATATATAATCTTAATAAAAACGATGAGTTATATGTAAATTACGGCAGCTCTTATGAAACACCTTCTTTAAGCGAGTTGTCTGCAAACCCTGATGGCTCTGGATTTAACAACCAATTATCTCCTATGGTTTCCAATGGATTTGATATAGGGTATAGAAAGTCGACTCGAAGACTTTCATATAGTTTTACGGCATTTCATATTGACACAAAAGATGAGATAGTTAGATATGAATTAGAAGGTTTTGAAAGCATGAATTTTTACAAAAACTTAGGTCTTTCAAAGAGATATGGAATTGAGGGTGAAGGAAGTTACAATATAGGAAATCACCACATAGTTAGGGCCTCCTACACGCAAGCCAAATATGAATTTGAGAATCAAGGAGTCAAAGGAGAACTTGCTGGAATCCCTAAATCCAATCTTGAGTTTGAATGGCTGTACAATAAAAACGGGTTCAACTTTAAGTTAGATTTCAAACAAGTTAGCTCCATGTTTGCAGACAACAACAATGAAGTTAAAGTTCCTTCTTATGCGCTTGCAAATATTGCAGTAAAAAATAATTTTAACATAAAAGGATTTTCATTAAACCTTGGTTTGCAGATAAGAAATTTATTTGATGAAAAGTATTATGACAATATCAGAACGAATGCTTTTGGAAATAGATTTTACGAGCCCGCATCTCTTAGACAGTTTATTTTTTCTGTTAATACCACCTTCTAACAATGAGGATTACAATTTTATTTATTCTCCTTTTTACATCCTTTGTCAGCGCGCAAGAATTACCGGAAATGAAAGTATATGTAAAAAATAGTAAAATGGAAAAGGGGTTCAGGATCTTAAAAACCACAGTATCGGATTCATTGCTGTTCAAAGAAAAATATAAAGACAGCAACTACACTTTAGATTATGTGCTAAGATACTATTATGCCACGGCGATTGACCTGTCATGTAAAGAAAACGAACTATTTAGCATGAGCGGGAAAAGTTTTCGATTGGAATCAAAAGATCCAAGTACAATGGTTGAAGAGGCGATGGAGCTAATTGGAAATATGTATTTTGGGCAAAGAGAGCACAAAGAATTTAACAAAAAAATTCAAAAAGATTAACTCTGGTATTTTTTTAGAGATAAGGATTTCCCATTAAGCTCAGCAAATGTAAAGTGTGTAATCCAATCACCAAGATTAATATATCTCGAGGAGTTATTTAATTTAACATCTAAAGGTAAATGTCTATGGCCAAAAATAAAAAAGTCATAATGTTCAGCCTCGAGTTTTCTTTTACAATATTTTGTCAACCACTCACTTTTCTCATCGATGAATACTGCGTCTTTTTCTGCAGACATAATTTTATTTTCTTTGGATAAAAATTGTCCAAGACTCACCCCAATGTCAGGATGAATCAATTTGAAACACCATATAAAAAATTTATTTGTGAATATTTTTTTCATCCATTTATATGACCGATCACCAGGCCCGAGCCCATCACCATGGCCAATATAGAATTTAATACCATTAATAGTAAATTCTCTGGGGGATCGAATAAGTTCCATGCCTATTTCCTTTTGAAAATAGTCTTGAACCCACATATCATGATTCCCAGTAAAATAATAAATTGGTGTACCTGAGTCGCAAATTTCTGCAAGTTTTCCTAGAGTTCTAGTAAATCCCTTTGGCACAACTTTTTTATACTCAAACCAAAAGTCAAAAATATCACCAACCAGAAATATTGCGTGCGCATCCACTCTAATTTCATTAAGCCATTTTACAAACTTTTTTTCTCGATTTAAACTATCGGTGGAATTAGGTGCTCCCAAATGATTGTCTGAGGCAAAATATACTTTTTTATCTTTAGGAATTTCCATAAGCATCTAAGACAAAGATATAGAAAAGATTAATTATCCTCAGCAAACCACTCTGAATACGAGGTTTCCGTTTCCTCTAGTTTTAATGAATGAAGCTTAATATTTTTTGGCAGGTTGTTAGATATTTTTCTAGAAAAATCTATTACCATTTCTTCAATTGTAGGCTGATAATTAGTAAAAACAACTTTGTGGCTATTTTCAATCAAGGTTTCTGCCAATTGTTTGTGCGGGGAGTTTTCATTTATAATTAATGAGTGGTCAAATTTATCGATAATAGTACTGTTTACAATTTGTTTTAAATCACCAAAATCCATTACCATTCCATGCTTCACATTTTTCGGATTGCTAATTGGTTCGCCAATCACAGTAACAAATAAATTGTAATTGTGACCATGAATATTTTTACACTTACCGTCATAACCAAATAATGCATGCGCTGCTTCAAATCTAAACTTTTTTGTAATTCTAACTTTTGACATTATAAATTATTGAGCCCAAATTTACATCTTTTGTGAAAGTATGCTAAATGTTTTTCTGAATTTTATTATCAAGGGAATTGATCTGGCAATAATCCAAAGAGTAAAGGCGTAAAAAATTCCGTAAAGCTCTAGCTCATAATAATCGAACAGCAATAAAGACGGAATAAATATTATTATTGTAGAAAATAGCAGCACATTTCTCAAATCCTTCATCCAGCCCAACCCCTTGAACATGCCATCAAAAATAAATGCTATAGAACAAAGTGGGAATATGATTAAAACAATCCAAAATATTTTATAAAACTCATTAAGAACAGCTATGTCATTATTAAAAATCTTTCCAAGAGGATAATAAAAAACAAAACCAATGAAGCACATAACTACCCCAACCAGTACTCCAATTTTAGAAAGGTCAACACTTAATTTCAAAAGAGATTTAAACGAATTTTGACCATATAGTTTTCCCGAAAGAATAGTTCCCGCACTTGAATAACCATCTATAATGAAAGCGACTAAAAACCAAAGATTAATTGCTATTGTATACGCGGCAATAAACTCATCTCCATATTTTGTTGCATAGGCATTGCAAAAATATAGTGTGATATTTAACGCTAAAGTTCTGATCACTAAGTTCCCAAACATGCCCATGAACAACTTTATTTGTGGGTTAAGCGGCAGAGTTAATCGCAAACCAATTTCTGTTTTTGTATATAATAATATGCTTGCAAGAACAGCCATAGAAACTTGCGCAATTAAACTAGCGTAGGCAGCCCCTTTCAGAAACATTGGGTTAATTAAATCAGTAATTCCATAAACTAATATGATATCTAACACTATATTTATAATAGTTCCACTAATAGCAACAAGCATGGGATAATAAGTGTTTTGAAGACCCCTAAAAATTCCAAATACCCCAATAGTAAAGAGAGTAAATGGTAGCCCCCATATTCGAATTTGAAAATACTCCACACAGAAATTCAATAATTTTCCGCTTGCATTGTAAAACTTAAAAAGGCCTTCTGCATTAAAAAATGTCAAAAGAAGTATTAGCATACTACAACTTACTATTATAAAAATTCCTTGTGCAGGTAGTGATTTTACCTCATCGATTTTATTTTTTCCAAGAGACTGCGAGACAAGCGAGGAAATGACACTACGGGTTTGCCCAAAAACCCATATTAACATAGATATAAAGCTCCCCACAATACCAACAGCACCTAAGGAAATCGTTGCGTTTTCTGACATATTACCAACAATAATGGTATCGGTAATAGATAAAACAGGTTCTGCAATTCCAGAGATTAGTGCAGGAATTGCTAATTTTTGAATGTCAGAAATACTAATACTATTTTTCAAAACAATAGTTCATAACAATGAAAAGGGTGTCCACTTTGCAAGGGAAAGTAAATATCATCTAATTTAACATAACCTCTTTGCTCATAAAAATTTTGATTTACTTTATTTTGAGAAAAAGTATCTAACCTTATGGACTCGATTCCATCCAATTTTGATTTATTTTCTGCAAAGTCCATCAGCTTGCCACCAATACCTTGTTGTTGATGCTTAGGGTCTACTGCAAGCCGATGAATATATATAGAATTTTCTCCGCTAGTTTTCCATGTAACTTTGCTGTACACTTTATCCATATAAGAGCAGATAGAAACACACCCAACTACTTTGCCCTTTATGCAGTAAACATAAAGTTCATTTTTGTTGATATCATTGACAAAGGACTGCTGATCGGGGTAATGCTGGTTCCATTGAAAAACTTTTCTTGAATCCATTTCTCTAGCACATAATCGAGTAATTTGTAACACCCTTTTTAAATCTGACCTTTCAGCTAATCGAATCATTTTTTTGTTGAATAAAAAAACAAATTTAAATCAATTCCCTCAAGAAATAGTATAATTTTGAAGAAACCAAAAAACTTTTGATATGACTCTTTTTTTATCTGCACTTTTGATATTTATTCTAAGATTAATTGACCAATCACTCACCACAGTTAGGGCTTTGATAGTTTCAAAGAAACCTTTTCTTGCCGCTTTCATTGGTTTAATTGAGTCCGCTATTTGGATTCTTGCCGTATCTCAAGTTATCAAGGATATTGATGACCCAGTACTTATTGCAGCATATGCACTTGGTTTTGCCGCGGGCACATTACTGGGAATTCAAATTGAGAAATTTATCGGTATTGGAAATGTTGTGATTCGGGTTTTTACTCCTTCAAAATCAGTAAAAATGGCAAAAGAGCTGAGGAGCAAGGGTTATATGGTAACAGAAATAAATGCCAAAGGCAGAGACGGAGCTGTCACTATTTCGTGGTGTATTATTCCAAGGAGAAAAATGACAAAAGTATTAGCAATAATCAAAGACGTAAATCCAGCTTCTTATATTACAACTGACGTTGCAAACCCAATGTCATTAAGGAAATAAGCTTAAGGCTTAAATTTTGATTTAAAAAATACTAATAAGCCCATTCCAATTGCTCCAAAAAGTAGTATTGAGCTGCTATTTTCGATAAGGAATTCTAAGAACAGAAAGACAACACCGATTATGATTGACAACAGAAAAATAAAAAATAACCGGTTATAATTGCTTGAGTTAAAAAAGCTATTCATACATGTAATTTATTAAAAAAAATATTATAAAAATTGTTTGTTGGCCACCCATAATAGTTGTCAATAAATGAATAAGAAGCCCTTTTTATTCAGTTTTTATCAAAATACAATACAATTTTTAAAAAACTAGAAAAAAAACATGCTCTTCATTTAAAAATTCATTATTATTATATTCATAATTAAACTATTACATAACATAAAAAACTAACCATGAAGAAAATTCTTGTTCTTTTTGCTTTAATTCCTTTTTTTGTTTTTTCTCAGTCTAAAATCGTAACAGGTACTGTTAATGATGAAAATAATTTACCACTTGTTGGGGTAAACATTACTGTTGATAATTCAAATATTGGTGCTTTGACAGACTTTGATGGAAACTACACAATTAGTATCCCCTCAAATTTGCCCAAAAAATTAACTTTTTCTTATTTAGGCTATACGACCCAGGAAATCGATGTTTCTGCAACAGACAATATGAGTATTATGATGATTCCTGATCTTACTCAGCTTGAAGAAGTTGTAGTCGTTGGTTATGGATCAGTACTTAAAAAAGATTTAACAGGCGCCTTGTCAACTGTTGAGGTCGAAGACGAGGTAGCAAATCAATCAAATTCAATTGATCAACTACTACAGGGAAGAGCTGCTGGGGTTCAAGTTGTTCAGAATGCTGCAACACCTGGTGGAGGTATCAGTGTTAAAATTAGAGGAACAAATAGCTTGAGAGGTAATAATGAGCCATTGTATGTTGTAGATGGTATTATTATATCATCTGCAGGTGAGGATGTTTTACCTGCTGGTGTAGGTAATCTTGGCCAGGAAAGCCAAAACGGACTTGCTGGCATAAACCCAAGAGATATTGAAAGTATTCAAGTTTTAAAAGACGCATCTGCTACTGCAATTTATGGTTCAAGAGGTGCTAATGGAGTGGTTGTTATCACCACCAAAAAAGGAATGGAAGGAAAGGTAAAAATTGAAGGATTCTCAAATAGCTCTGTTCGAATGATAACTAAAAAATATAATGTCCTGGATCCTTATGGATTTGCAGAATATGCTAATGAGGTTAATGCTAATAACGGCCTAGGTCCTAGATATTTTGTTGATGGCCTTGACATATATGGAGTTGAGTCAACTGGTGTAGTTGCAGGTACACCAGCGCAACTATTTCACTGGCAAGACGAGGTATATACAGAAGGTATTAGCACAAAGGTTGGTGCATCAGCGTCCGGAGGTACTGACGGAGGTAATTATTATATTTCTGCTGGATTTGATAATCAAGAGGGTGTTGTCCCAACCTCTTCTTTTAAAAGTGGAGATATGAGAATAAACTTCAATCAAGACCTAAATGACAAGTTAAGATTGGAAGCTAGAATGAGCGCTTATTTAAGTTCAACTAATTTTGCTGAAGGTGGAGATTTAATTGGAAGCGCAAATCAAAGTTTTATTAAAAATCTTATTTCTTTTAGACCAATAATCACAGAAGAATTTGAAGATTTTGGTGAAGATTTAGATATTTCCAATCCATATTCATGGATCAATGATTTTAAAGATATTTCCAAAGAAAGTAGATATATTGCGAACTTAGCACTTACTTATAAACTACCTATTCAAGGCTTAAGGTATCAGATTAAAGTCGGCGGAAATATAAGAGAAAAAGAAAGAAGAAGGTTTTTTGGAACGACTACTTGGCAAGGAAATAATGCCAATGGTTCTTTACAAATCACAGGTTTAAATAATTCATCATTTCAAGTGAACAACTTTTTAAGGTTCAACAGAACATTTAAAAGAAAGCATAGAATTAATAGTGTTTTAGGGGTAACATATGATGTCAGAAATGTATTAAATAATATATATGCTGTTGAAGACTTTGTTACTACACAATTCACAACAGAAAATCCTGCCTTTGGACAAGTTACTACACAGCCTTTAACTTTTATAAAAGGAGATCAACAGATATTCTCTATTTTAGGAAGATTTAATTACGCATGGGACAATCAGTTAATTATGACTGCAACATTTAGAAGAGATGGAGTGTCAAAATTTGCGCAAAATAATAAGTATGGTTTTTTCCCATCTGTTGCTTTAGCTTGGCAAGTGGATCAGTCTGGCCTTTTGGATAACATACCATTAGATGAGTTGAAAATTAGAATGGGATGGGGGCAGATTGGAAACCATGGAATTGGATCTTATGGAACCTTGTCTAATTATGGTGTTTCCAGTAATCTTTACGGAAATGCATCAGGGGGAACAAATGTACCAATTGCTTTACAAAATGTTGCAAATCCAGATTTGACTTGGGAAACTACAGAGCAGCTAAACTCTGGTTTTGATTTTGTCAGTACTAATGATTTTGTTTCAGGTTCATTGGATATTTACACAAAAACGACTAAAGATTTATTACAAAGGTCCAACATTCCTACTTCCTCTGGATTCCAGAGTATTTTGGTAAACAAAGGGGAAATTAAAAATACTGGTGTGGAGCTTGCACTTGATTTCAACATAATCTCTGATGAAGATTTTAGTTTTAGTGTAGGAGGGAATATTGCATGGAATAAAACAGAGATAACAAATCTTGAATCACAGGCTCTTGAAGATTTTTATGTTGATGGAATTGCAGAACCAAGAAGGTTTTATTTTGGAGACAATATAAGTAGGGGTAACATATTTAAATATCCGGCAAATGTGTTTGTTGAGGGTGAAGAAACAAGTATGTTCTATGGACTTGAAACGGACGGCATATATCAATCAGATGATGTTTTACCTGATGTGTTTGGATCTGCAGCTGTTCCAGGAGATGTTAAAATTGTTGATCAAAATGGAGATGGGATTATTGATTTAAAAGACAGAACTTTTATCGGAAACCCAAATCCAGACTATGTTTATGGTTTTAATTTAAACTTTAATTATAAGAGGTTTAATGCTCGAGTCTTATTCAATGGTGTATATGGAAATGATATTGCAAATGGTAATTTGCTACAGCTTGACAATGCAGAGGGTCTTATCTATTTAAATATTTCACCTGATGCATATTATAATGCCTGGAGACCCGATGCAGAAACGAATGTTTATCCAAGAATTGGATACACTACAAATGGTCAGCCTGCTATGACTGATAGAATCATTGAAGACGGAAGTTATTTAAGACTAAGCAATTTAACTGTTAGCTATGATTTTGACGTAGATAAAATAAGATCTATTAGCAATTTAAAAATGTTTGTAGCTGGGCAAAACTTATTTACTTTAACTGATTACAGCGGATATGACCCAGAGATTTCAAGCTTTTTATACAACGGTCTAATCAATGGTGTAGATTGGAATGGAAGAGCTAACGCCAGAACTTTTGTACTTGGTCTTAACATTGGCTTTTAACTTTTTAATAAATTAAATTCTAAAAAAATGAAAAATTTTAAAATAATAATATTATCAATTTTATGTTTTGCTTTTACAGCATGTGATTTAGATGAGGATCCAATATTTTTGGACGGAAATGCAGTCTATTCAGATATTAATATTGCTAAAGGCGCCCTGGATGGAATTTATCAAGCGCTTACAAGCTATGGAGCTCAAGAGCAAAGGATTTTTGTTGTTAATGGTTTTTCTGGTTTGTTTACTACAGGGAAAAATGGAGGAAATAATGTAAATAACGTGAATAATGCAAATCTTTACTCGTTAAAGCCCACTTATGACATTGACTCTCAAAATACTTGGAGTGGCTTGTATGCAGCCATAGCTAGATGTAATGGTGCAATTGACAATGTTATTACTGTTGCGGAACCCACATCATCCGATGAGCTCGGATTTAATGACATAGCAGGACAGGCATACTTTGTTAGAGCATGGTCATATTTTTCCCTCACTAGACTTTGGGGAGATATACCTTTATGGACCACATTGCCAAATAACGAAAACCTTCATTTAGCAAAATCAACTTCAAAACAGGTTTATACTCAAGTTGTTGAAGATGCTCTTATGGCAATTAATTTAATGAATGGGACTACGGGTGAAGGATATCCTAAACAATATGCTGCAAATATGCTATTAGCAAAGGTTTATATGACACTTGCAACCAATCCAGATTTGAGAGAGGACGGAATGTCAGAAATGGACTATTGGCAATTAGCTTACGACCAGGCATCTCAAGTATATGGCCAATATTCATTAGTCCCTGAGTTTAGCTCTTTATTTACAGATACAAATGAAAATTCTGTAGAGTCTATTTGGGAGCTTCAAATCAGTCAACAGGCAGCTAATTCACAAATGGGAAGAAACTTTACCCCTTGGAAATATAAATTAGGGCAGCATTTCGGGTGGTTTAGAGTACATGCTGATGTTTATGAGCATCATGCGTATAATTATCCTGAAGACCCAAGACTTGAAGGAACATACTTACACTCTTATAATCGTGCCGATAATGGAAATCCAGTAACAGTTTATCCAAGTGATCCAAATAGAAATTCATTTAATAAAGCACATCCTTATTTGTTTAAATTCACTGAGAAAGATACACAACACAGTAATCAATATGGAGATCAAAATGTTGTCATATATAGATATGGTGAACTACTAATAATGTTAGCGGAAATATCAAATGAGCTTAATAATGGGGAACAGCTAGGATATATTAATGAGCTTTTAAGCAGAGTGGGTATGACCCCTCAAATGGGATATTATGGAAGTCAAGATGAGTTTAGAAATGCGGTTATGTATGAGTATAGATTTGAGGTATTAGGGGAAGGTGAAGATGCTCACAATAACCGAAGAAGAGGATTTGACTATTTTTTGAATAATACTATTTTGTTCCATAATTATAATCCACTTCACAATCCAGCGGTTGATTTAACATTAAGTGAAGATGAATCGCAGGTTATGAATCTTTTAATTCCTTTGGTTGAAATCAATTCAAATAATTTGATTGACTAATCTTAAAAACCTACCTTTAAAATCAAAATTTAGGGTAGGTTTTTTAATTTAAATTAACAGGTATTAAAAAATTAATATTTTTTTGTTTTTTTCTAGTACTTAATTCCTTTTCACAAAATCAGTTACCACTAGAAAATGGTTTTCTTGAAAATATTGAAGAGGATTTATTTCAAAATTGGACATATATTTCTAATAACGGGGCGGACGTTGCGTTTTCAGTAATCTCGGATGATTTAGTTTTAGGAAGTACAAAGGCGCTCAGTGCACAGGTCAATACACTGGGCCCAAATGGCTGGCATGCTAGCACAAAGAGTGGGAACTTTCATGTCACTGGGGGGCTTGAATATACGGTTACTTTTTATGCAAAAGTTGAAGGCGCTGACTCAAGGCAAGTAAAAGTTGTTTTTCAGTCTGAAGTAAGTGGTAGTTATCAGGGTCAAAATATTTGGATTTCCAATGAATGGGAAAGGTATAGCCATACTTTTGCGGTTGAAAACTCAAGTGATCAAAACTCTGTAAGATTTTGGTTTATGCAAGACGGAGTAACTTATTTTCTGGACGAAGTAAGTGTATCTCCAGGAAAAAGAATTCAATTCGATCAGGAAGAAAAGTATCAAACAGTGGATGGATTTGGCGCAGGTATTAAGCGAAGAACAGAACAATTATATTCGTTAAATGATTCTTTTAGACAACAAATTGAAGAGTATTGTTTTCAAGATTTAGAGGTGAATATGATACGATTTTTTGTGTATCATGACCTGGAGCCTGAAAATGATAATGATGATCCCTACACATTAGATGAATCCCAGCTAGATTGGACTAGATATGATAGTGAGCCAGGAAATTGGCGGACAAGATATGTTGGAGAGGCCTTGCAAAATGCATTTGATCTAAGTTTGAACGGATTTGATCATATAATAGGTAATTGCAATAGTGCACCACCATGGCTAAAAACAAATGGTCAGCATAACGGAGGTGGAACTCTAATTTCTGGAGGTGAAGCAGAGTTTAGTGAGTTTTTGACGGCATTTATAAACGGAATGCAGACACGTTATGGCATTAATGTAACAGCTATATCTCCTACCAATGAGCCTGATTATGAAGTACCCTACGAATCCATGAATACCACTCCATCTGAGCTTTCTAGCATATTGACTAACCTCGACGCAAGGCTTTCAAATATGGGATTAAATGAAATAAAAATTGTTTCCCCGGAGTGTTTTAGAGTTGAGTCTCAAAACCAAAACACTTCAGCAACAAATTATATAAATGCCATGTTTCAAAATGAAGCAGTTGAAAATGCCGTTGATATAGTAGGGACCCATACTTATGCAGACGCAAATCACAATGCTAATTGGAGTCTATTGAAATCAGCAGCAAATAGTAAGCCTGTTTGGGTAACTGAATCAGCTTCATTGCACAGTACAGACCAGTCAATGACTGATGCGGCAAATTATATTAAGTGGATATTGAGAGGCTTTAACGAGGGAGGTATGACTGCTTACATGATGCACTTATTTTATGAACAAGCAGACGATGACGGATACTCAGGTCTAGTTGCTTGGACGCCAATAGGCGAAATAATTTTACCAAAAAGATATTATGCTTTCAAGCATTTTTCTAACCTTGTGAAAAAAGATTACAGTGTCATTAAAAATAACTCTCAAGCACTACAAAATAATATTTACGTTGGGGCGTTTATTGCTCCGGATGAGTCAAAGCTTGTGCTTCAGGTTTTTAACCAGGGGTATAATACAGAACTTTCTATTGACATTCCAAAAAGAGCTACATCGATGACCCGCATCTTAACTGACAATGGAATACAAAACGAGTTCAACATTGCGGAAGAGACATCGTTGAATTATTATGACAGATATTTTACAGCTTACCTTCCTGAAATGTCATTAACCTCTTTTGTTTTTGATTTGGACGGAACACTTTCAAATGATGAAATAATAATGAGTGAAAATCATATTTCTTTGTTTGAGTTATTTCCGAACCCTTCTGATTTTAATATAAATTTAAAGTTTGAGGAAACAGGCAATTACAATATTATTGTTATGGATTTAAATGCTAAAAAAATAATTGAGATAAGTTTAGATCAAGTTTTTGAACATAGTTTAGATGTCTCTAGCCTAAACATAGGAGTTTATTTTGTGAAGGTGTCAAACCAAAATAATATGGTTTCAATAAAAAAATTAATTAAAAAATGAAATTTCAAAACAGGTTTTATTTAACTGGGGTATTGTTTATTTTCTTTTTGAGTATTACAAGTGTTACCCTATTCACGCAAGCTGATGTTAATGGAGATCAACCAAATATTATTATCTATTTGGCAGACGATCAAGACCAGCTAGATTACGGAGCCTATGGTAACCCCAATGTAGTTACAACGAACGCTGATAAACTAGCTGGTGAGGGTATGAAATTTCTTAACTTTTATTCTTCACAAGCTATTTGTGCACCCAGTAGATCACAGATTTTTACAGGGATGTATCCGGTAAAAAATGGATGTATGGCTAATCATATTGGCGTGAAACCCGGTATTCAAAGCATAGCGACTTTATTAAAAGAATCGGATTATGAGGTAGTACTGGCTGGGAAAAGTCATGTTAAACCAAATAGTGTATTTGATTGGACCTATTATTTCCCAAAAGTGAATAACAGATATTTGCCCCTGGAAAAAGTCGATGATTATTTGCAAAATGCGAAGAAACCATTTTGCTTGATTTTAGCTTCTGATTTCCCTCATGGGCCCTATCCAAAAAATACGAAATACTCAAAGTCGGATATTTATAAACTTCCTTATGACCCTAACTATATTGGTAATCATAAGCCTGGGTATTATCAAAACATTGAAGATGATAATGACCAGCTAGGTGTGGTTTTGAAAATGGTTGATAAGCATAATTTAAATGAAAACTCTTTGTTTATTTATGCATCTGACCACGGGCTTTCTGGAAAATGGAGCCTACAAGAGCAGGGACTAAAAGTGCCTTTTATTGCGAGATGGCCGTCAAAAATTAAAGCGAATTCAACTTCAGAAACCATGCTTAGTTTGGTAGATGTTTTGCCAACTATTTTAGAAATAACAGATACTAAAATTCCAGATGACATTGATGGAAGAAGTTTTTACAAAACTTTACAAGGAAGTAAAGAAAAAGTAAATGATTATTTGTTTGGAGTTTCTACAAGACAAAATATTAGAGGCTGTAAAATTTTTCCCTCTAGGTCTGTGAGAGATTCACGATATAAATTGATTGTTAATTATAATTCCATTGAAGTTTTCAAATCTAATTTGGGTAATAATGAAGTGGTAAATGCCTTTATTGAAAGCTCAGCAAAATCTTTTCCTGATATCCCATATTATGAATTATATGATTTAATGAAAGATCCCTATCAGCAAGAAAATTTGGCGAACAAAAAAAATTACAGTAAGCAAAAAAAGCATTTGTTGAAAGTTTTATCAAAATGGATGGATGATCAAAATGATTTTATAATAAATAACCCAGCTACTTTGATAAAGCCTACCTTACACCCCCTGGATAAAAACTCAAAGTGGAATACTGTTCCGGAAAAATTAGTTGGTAAATTAAAAGAGGAAGATTATGCTACACTACATTACTAATAGAAAAGTTTTATTATCAGCATTTGTTTGCTTACTAACACTTTCCTGTGTTACTGAAAAAAAAATAGAAAAGCCGTTGAATGTTGTTTGGATTAGTTGTGAGGACATGGGCCCAATATTAGGTGCATACGGAAATACAATAATCAAGACTCCCAATTTGGATAGACTAGCAAGCGAGGGGGTCCTTTATAAAAATGCGTATTCAACTGTTGGTGTTTGCGCGCCAAGCAGGTTCTCTATAATTACAGGAATGTATTCTGCTAGGCTTGGTGCTCACAACATGAGAACAGGAGATTATCATAACTTTAAAACACCCGAAGAGGTTTCTTATAAACAAGATATTGGAGTGATTGACAAAGCTGGCGTGAATATACCACAGTATGAAGTGGTTCCTCCCAAACATGTGAAGCCGTTTACAGAAATTTTAAGAGGTAATGACTATTACTGCGCAAATAATTTTAAGTGTGATTATCAATTTAATTGCCCATTTACTGCCTGGGACGAGGTTTCTTCGACTGTTAGCTTTAGGGATGTCCCCAAAGACAGACCTTTCTTTTATGTGTGGAATTCACTGTTAACACATGAGTCTAGAATTTGGCAAAGAAGTGATGAGGCATTAACAGTGGCACCTCAAGATGTCATTATTCCAGATTATTTTGCTGATATCCCTGAGGTTCGTATAGATATAGCTAGAAAGTATTCTAATATTGAAGCAATGGATAAAAAAGTTGGAGATCTGTTAAAACAATTAGAAGAGGATGGCTTATTAGAAACTACAATAATTATGTTTTGGAGTGATCACGGAGGTAACCTGCTTCGTCAAAAGAGGGCGGTTGGAAATAGCGGGTTAAATGTTCCTTTGATTGTAAGATATCCCGATAAGAAAATGGCTGGTAAAGTTGAAAATAGAATTGTTTCATTAATGGATTTAGCACCTACTGTATTATCTCTTTTAAATATCGAACCTCCTGCACATTATGATGGAAAGGCATTTGCCGGCCCGTTTGAAGATCAGCCTAGAAAATATGCTTTTGGCACTGCGGATAGGTTTGATGAGAGCACAGATATGCAAAGATCTGTGCTAGATGGTAGATTTGTATATATTAAGAACTTTATGCCTGAGCTCCCCTTAATTTATAGAAATAAATATCGTGAAAGAATACCAATGAATTCAAAATTAATTCAAATGGATAGTCAAGGAGAATTACAGGGGGATGCGTCCTACATCTTCATGAAAACCAAAGAAGTGGAAGAATTATATGATTTACAAGTAGACCCTTACGAAGTTAAAAATGTAGTGACGAACCCAGAATATGCGGACAAGTTGGTTGAGTTAAGAAATGCTCTTTCTGCATGGCAAGATGAAATTAATGATAAGGGATTTTTACCTGAAAATGAAATTGTAAAGTCCTTTTGGCCTGAAATGAAACAACCGGTCACAGAGGATGTCGTATTTTCATTGAACAGCGACGGGTTGATAAGTTTAAGCACAACCACTCCAGGCGCATCCATTGGATATCAATTGGATGGAAATATTGGAAGTAACAGCTGGGAGTTTTACCACAAGCCGTTAAGGATTAATGAAGATCAACAAATTGCTGCGAGAGCGATAAGAATAGGCTTCAAAGCTTCTAACATAACTCTAAATCAAAATTGATGAAAACACAACAATTGATTCTAATATTATTTTTTGGGTTAGCCCTTTTTACCGGCTGTCAAAATGAAGAAACAAAACATAATATATTATTTATTTCTATTGATGACTTAAAGCCTAGTATTAATTCTTACGGGGATGCAAAAATGATTACACCAAATATTGATAAACTTGCTTCTGAGGGCGTACAATTTAATAATGCTTTTACCAACATTGCAGTTTGTGGAGCGAGTCGTGCTAGTTTAATGACAGGAATTCGCCCTAGCGAAAAAAGGTTTAATGATTTTTCCACTCGCGCTGCTAAAGATGTTCCGGATGCAATTTCATTGAATGAACTTTTTAAAAACAATGGATATGAAACAATTTCCTATGGAAAGATTTATCATCACAATGATGATTTTGCTGAGCATTGGACAGAGATTGGTGAAAGAGCGGAGCAAGCTGATTTTCAAGATCCAAAGGCTATAGAGATGAGGGATAATGCGGAGCGGGGTGAGTATGGTAAAAAAAATCCTATCATAGAGTACCCAGAGGTCAGCGACTATGCTTATCACGATGGTAAAATCACTGTAAAGGCTATTAAAAAATTAAAGGACTTGAAAGAAAATAATAAACCTTTCTTTCTTGCAATTGGATATGTTTCCCCACATCTACCGTTTATACAACCAAAGAAATATTGGGATATGTATGAGCATGAAAAAATTGAGTTAGCCGACAACCCCTTTCAGCCAAAAAATTCACCTGATATTGCAATTGAGGCGCAACACAATTCGGCTGAGCTTAGAAAAAATTATTTAAATATTCCTGCCGATGGTCTACTTGGAGATGATTTATCAAGAGATCTAATTCATGGTTATTTTGCAAGTGTTTCTTACATGGATGTATTAATAGGAGAATTAGTAGAT
>NTKO01000007.1 GCA_002457735.1 Bacteroidetes bacterium MED-G13
TGTCCTTGTAGTACCTCCCCAATGCTGTCTTCTAAAGTAAATCCTTCTACTTCATCTCCACTGTTATTGTAATCACATAGATTTAATGGAGTAGGCTGTGTAAGCACAGGTAGTTCGTTTATAATTAACTCAATGCTTCCCACATTGTAACAAGCTGTTGTATTATTCTCAATACGAACCCAAACAAACTGGTTAAATGCTGTTGCATTGGTGTAATTATAAGGGGTTACAATCGCATTTAATGCGTTTTGCGCATCGTCCTGTGCTTCATAGTAAGTAATTGTAAAATCACTAGGATCTAACCCATTTAGTAGTTCTTCATTACTTGTACTTAAATCAAATATTCCAAATCCATCTGTATTCTCATCACAAAGGAAGAGAGAAGAAGGTTCTGTATTGATCTGAGGAATATCATTTACGATCAAATTCATAGATAAAATTGTTCCACAGTCGGTAGCTACAGAGGAACTTTCAACTCGAATATATACAGTTTGCTCGTAAGCAACAATATTATTATACTCGCCAACAATCTCGTTGACATTATTCTCAGCATCTGCCTCTGTCTCGTGGTAAGAGATTGTCAGCCCAGATTGACCTTGTGAAATAATATCATTATATGAGGTAAGATCAAAGACACCAAATCCATCTGCATCAGGATCACAATATTCTAAATTAGGGGGTGAAGTAGCTGATGGTGCATAAATAACACTAAGCAAAAGACTTGTTGTTGCCGAACAATTAGATATTAAATCATAAACCCTAACATATATTGTTTGAGGATTAGAAATATTTGTATAGTTATTTGGCAGAGGATTAACATTATTTATAGCATCATTTTCATTGAAAAAATAGGAAACACTATAATTGGGATTCCCGTTAGTAATTTCACTGTTTTTGAGAGATAAATCAATCTCAACTAGTCCATCAGGTATATTATCATCGCATACTTCTAAAGGACTTGGATCAGTAATTTCTAATGGGGAATCTTCGGACAAACTAGTAACTTCTACTACTGAAGAGGAAGGGCAAGCATCATTTGTAGTATATAAAACACTATATGTCGTCTCATATGAACCCCCTGAAATAATACCCGAATCGGGGTTAATAATTGCACCATCATTCGGAGTTATATTGAATGAAAAAGATCCACCTGGAACCCCTAAAATATTAGCAATACCTCCGTCACATGTCCCTGCCATCTCAAATAAAGAATTGTCGGGATTTCCAAAATTTATAATAACTTCATCTGAAACTTGACATTCATCATCCTCTACAACTAACCGGTATTCACCACTGGTTGAAGATGTTATTGTTAATTGAGAATTTTGATTATCTATTTGGCTATTATTCAAAAACCATTGATAAGTAGCGGTTTCTGATTCGTATTGAGCATCTAAAATTAAGGGTAAAGAATCATCACATAAATCGACAATATCTGAGTTAAAAACTTCTTCTGAATTCACCACTTCAGTAATAATATCAACCACATATGGGGGTTCTTCAACGGTAATTGTAATATCGTCTTCAACTACTATTGGATTACCCGTACAGGTTGTATAAGTTACTTTTGCTATGTAAGTTTGAGTTTCATCAATTGCAATATCAATTTCTGATTCAGTTGAAATTACTTCACCAAAGGAATTTAACCACTCAAAAGTTAGAATAGGTTCACCAGCTGGAGTAAATCTCCAAGCCTCCTCTTGAGTAGTCCATGGGCTATCTGAACTATTTCTTCCAGGTGGAACAAATCCCTGATTACCGGCATCATTTTGTATTCCTACAGCTGCAACTCCACCCTGCCAACTATTACAACTAGGCTTATTTTGGATATAGATATCAATTACGTTAGTTGTTTCATATAATACAATCATATGTGTTGCAAATAAATCGGAACAACTGTACATTTCTACATTATAAAAACTTACCGCTAAAACACGGTTGGGAAATTCCCCGAGTATTTCCCATCTTATTTCTTCTGCATTAGAAGCTGCAGGATCTATATCATGAACAGGGGAAAATATATTACCCTCACCAATCGCATCTGGACTATTAGTTGGAATATTATTCGCACTAGAAAAACTGTAAGCATTACTACCTGAACCTGTATCACTCGAGTTTACGTCAAATCTAACAAGACCATTTGATCCAACTTGAAATTGCTGTTCTAAATTTCCAAAAAAACAAAAATCAAATGGAAGAGCTTGAGGACTATCCCATGCATCATCAATATTTGTATTTACAGAGTTTGATAATCCATTGAAAGGAAAAGGAGGAACAAACGGAATTTCAACAATATTGTAGGTGTTTGTTTCTCCAATTTCTAAGAAATCTGCACTCAATGAAATATTTGTTTCACAAACAATAGAAAAATCATCTCCAGCACTTACATATGGGTTTCCTGGTGTTGTTGCACCAACAATAACCTGAATTTCTGAATTGTTAGACGAACAATCATTATAATCTGTTACCACAAGAGAAACATCATATATACCAGCATTAGAATAAGAAATATTAACCGTTTCACCTGTTGCTGTAGATCCATTACCAAAATCCCAATCATATGATGCATTTTCACTAATTCCATTTGAAAATTCTCCCAAACCTGTAAAGATTATATTTTCATCCACTTCCACTTCCACAGAGCCATTTGTATTTGCAGTAGGATTTGAGGATATCTCTGAGAAAACATCTTGACATGGTTCAAAGCAACTAATTACTGCTTCCCAACCACCTGCTTGAGCCGCATTGTTACTAAAAAATCTAAAGGTTAAACAACCAGTATCGTTACTCGCCGTTATAAACCCAGGACCAGAATTAGAATTGGTTCCAGAATACATATTAATTAAGGGGGCGGAAGTATTAGCTCCATCATAAATCTCTAACCCATCCCCATTACCATTTTGAACTGGTTGACTGGTAAAGGAAGTAAAATCTAATTCTATTAATTGTAAATCGTTTTCAGGGCAAATCGTTATTGTGTAATCCTCATTTGCCGAGTAAACCCCGTTAGGACCACCAGAATCATAAAAATTTCCACTACATGTATTGATTGTTTGGCCATCGTAATCATCTATATTATAATCCTGTGAATAGGAGTAAAAAAAAAGAAAAAAAAATACTATGTAATTTATTCTTAACATTTTTCAAACAAAGGCAACTAATTTAATTTATTTTTTTTTAAAATAAGAATTCTTATCAGAGAAACGATTTTTTTAAATTGAAAAAGTTATTTAGTTTAGGCATGATAATTGTTTATATTTGCACAATAAAAATTTTGTATGAAATTAGATGATAAAATTCAAATTAAGAATGATGAAATTGCTGATGACCATATTTACACAGGTGATTTTACGCCATTAAGAAAAGACGCCTTTAACAAGTCTGACGATGAAAAGATTACAATAATTCAAAAACACGTGAAAGGAATTATGGAAACATTAGGTCTGGATCTTTCTGATGATAGTCTAATGGGTACTCCAAAAAGAGTGGCAAAAGCATATGTCAAGGAGATATTTGGCGGATTAAATCCCAAACTAAAACCTAAATCTTCAACTTTTGAAAATAAATATAATTATGAAGAAATGCTTGTGGAAAAAGATATTACATTATATTCCACTTGTGAACATCACTTTTTACCTATTGTTGGTAAAGCTCATGTTGCCTACATTTCTAATGGTAATGTGATTGGTTTATCAAAAATCAATAGAGTTGTTGAGTACTACTCCAAGCGCCCTCAAGTGCAAGAACGTCTAACCAAACAAATTGTAAAAGAACTACAAAGTGTTCTCAACACTAATGATGTTGCCTGTGTAATCGATGCAAGACATTTATGTGTTAATTCTAGAGGAATTAAAGATATATCCTCCAGTACAGTAACTAGTGAATTTGGAGGCAAATTTAAATTTGACTCATCAATCAAAGATGAATTTCTAAAATATATTCAGTTAGATACTTCTTTTAATGGTCTATAAAATGTAATTTTATTACATGCAATCCATTGGCAGTAATAAATTAAAAATCTACAACAGTCTTACCGGGACAAAAGAGTTATTCAAGCCAGTTTCCAATAATAATTTTGTGGGCATGTATGTTTGTGGGCCTACTGTCTACAGTAATGTTCACCTAGGAAATCTGAGAACGTTTACTTCATTTGATGTAATTTTCAGATATTTAATTCACCTGGGTTATAAAGTCAGATATGTAAGGAATATCACAGACGTTGGTCATCTCGAAAATGATGATGATAATGGTGAAGATAGAATTAGTAAAAAGGCACGCAGCGAAAACCTTGTGCCCATGGAGATAGTGCAAAAATATACTGTTGATTTTCACACTGTTTTAAGAAACTTTAATATCCTACCACCAAGTATTGAACCACAAGCCACTGGTCATATCATGGAACAAATTGGCCTAATTGAATTGATTATAGAAAAAGGCATGGCTTATATAGTAAATGGTTCAGTTTACTTTGATGTAATCAAGTACAACGAATCTAATAATTACGGAATTTTAAGTAATAGAAATATTGAGGACCTTGCTCACAACACAAGAGAATTAGATGGTCAGAGTGACAAGAAAAACCCACAAGATTTTGCACTCTGGAAAAAGGCAGAACCTAAACATATCATGAAATGGAGCTCCCCATGGAGTAAAGGCTTTCCTGGCTGGCATATTGAGTGTACAGCTATGAGTAATAAATATTTGGGTGATCTTTTTGATATTCATGGAGGAGGTATTGATTTGAAATTTCCTCATCACGAATGTGAAATTGCGCAGGCAAATATTTGTTTTGGCACTAATGCAGCAAATTATTGGGTGCATGCAAATATGCTTACATTAAATGGAGCAAAAATGTCTAAATCATCCGGAAATAATATACTTCCTAATGAGATATTTTGTTCTGGTTCTCCCCTACTCTCAAAAACTTTTTCAGAGCCAGCTGTTAAATTCTTTATGCTTCAAGCTCATTACAGAAGTGTTTTAGATATTAGTAATGAGGCACTTCTAGCATCAGAAAAAGGATTTTCAAAAATTCTTGATGCAATTAGTGTATTAGAAGTCTTTGAAAAATACAATGATCAAACAGATTTTAATATCGAAAAATGGAGAGAGAAATGTTATGAAGCCATGAATGATGATTTCAATACTCCCATATTGATTGCTAATTTATTTGATGCCGTTAAATTTATAAATCAGCTTAATAATGGAAAAGCTAAAATATCAAAATCGGATTGTAATAATCTTCTACAAATATTAAATTCTTTTGTTTTCGAAATTTTAGGTTTAGAAAAAAATATTAAATCCAAAAAAGTCAATGATAAAACGAATGATGTTATTGAAATACTAATAGCGTTGAGGGATGAAGCTAGATTAAATAAGAATTATGAACTTAGTGATAAAATAAGAGATATGTTGAATAACAAAGGAATTGTAATTAATGACTCAGACACAAATTCTTCATTTTCAATTAAATAACTTTTTAATGAAATTTTTAACCTTTCCATTTATCCTTTTAATCAAATTTTATCAAAGTTCTATATCACCCTATTTACCTGCAACTTGTAGATATCATCCCACTTGCTCGCAATATTCAATTGAAGCACTTGAAAAGTATGGATTATTTTTTGGTTCTTATTTAGCTGTAAGAAGAATATTAAGTTGTCACCCTTGGGGAAAATCAGGTCATGATCCAGTGCCTGAAAAATTTAAAAGAAAGTAATATGGAAATTTTACAATTCGTATGGGACCCAACATCAGAGGGAATTTCAATTTTTGGGAAATTTACGATATATTATTACAGCCTGATGTGGATGCTTGCCTTTGTTCTTGGTTTTTATATCATGCAGATTATTTATAAAAAAGAAGGACTTTCTATGCAAAAGCTTGATTCTTTATTTGTTTATACGATAGTAGGGACAATGATTGGTGCCAGATTGGGTCATGTAATATTTTATCAGTTTGAGCTATTTGAACAAGATTTCTTTAGTGTATTTTTACCCTTTAGATTTAAGCCAAATTTTGAATTTACTGGATTTAGAGGTTTAGCTAGCCATGGAGCTGCTATAGGTATTATTACTGCCATGTATATCTACAACACACGTATTCTCAAAAAATCAGTATTATGGATTTTGGATCGAATTCTCATTCCCGTTGCTATTGGCGGAGCATTTATAAGATTTGGTAATTTTTTCAATTCAGAAATTGTTGGGAAAAAAACTGACAGTGTTTTTGGAATAGTTTTCAGCAAATTAGGCGAAAATTTTGCAAGACATCCAGCTCAATTATATGAAGCATTTAGTTATATCATAATCTTTTTGATTGTTGCTCACATATATTGGAGAACAGAGAAAGTTAAAAAAACTGGTTATTTATTTGGTCTATTTTTTATCCTTTTGTGGAGTAGTCGATTTGTTGTTGAATTTTTTAAACAAGCTCAAGTTGAAGGAAGGGAGGATTGGATTTTTGGAATGAATACCGGTCAAACACTTAGTATTCCATTTATTTTAATAGGCTTTTATTTAATGTTTAGAGGCAAATAACCCATATGATTAATATATACAGATTAACCGCTTTTTTGGAAGGCGTTTCTTATATCTTCTTACTCTTTATTGCTGTTCCTATTAAATACTTACTAAATGAAGCTTTATATGTAAAAATATTGGGAATGCCTCATGGTATACTTTTTATCTTATATGTTTTATTATCAATAATTGCAAAAATTAAATATAACTGGAATTTTAGAAAATTTTTATTTATCTCAATAGCCTCCTTAGTTCCATTTGGAACTTTTTATATTGATAAAAAATACTTGAAGAAACTATACTCTAATTAACTTGTATATTTTTTGAGAGTATCCTTCATTATTGGTGTAGCTACAAAAACAGACGAATATGTTCCAACTAATACTCCAATAATTAATGCAAACAATAATCCCCTTAAAGAGTCAGCACCAAAAATGAACATTGCTAATAATACAACTAATGTTGTAAATGATGTATTTAAAGTTCTAGATAAAGTACTGTTCAATGCTGAATTAACTGTTTTTTCAAAATCCCAAGTTGAAGAGTGTTCTTTTAAAAATTCTCTAATTCTGTCAAATACAACTACTGTATCATTTAGAGAGTATCCAATTACAGTAAGTATTGCAGCAATAAATGCCTGATCAATTTCCATACTGAATGGCATATATTTATAGGTCAATGAGAAAATTCCCAATACAATTAAAACATCGTGAAATACAGCAGCAACAGCACCTAAAGAAAACTGCCACTTTTTAAATCTAAATAAGATGTATAAAAATACTACAATCAAAGATCCTAAAATAGCCCAAAAGGATGACTGCTTAATATCATCAGCTATTGTTGGGCTAACCTTTCCAGACATCATTTTGCCAATATTATTCTCAGCAGACAAAAACTGTTGATATGAATATGACTCAGGAAGAAAGTTTTCAAGAGATTCATAAAGCTTTCTTTGAACTTCCTCATCAGCGGCAGCTGAATTATCATTAACATTGAATTTTGTTGAAATTTTTAACTGATTTGGAGAGCCAATGGTTTTAATTTCGGAACTTCCAAACATCAAATCTGTTGATTTTTTTACCTCCTCAGAATTAATGTCTTTATCAAACCTAACAGTATATGTTCTACCCCCTACAAAATCAATTCCTTCATCTAGGCCCGTAGTAAATAATGAAAAAATACCAGAAACTATCAAAATACCTGAAATTACGTATGTGAATTTCCTTTGAGATAAGAAATTAAATTTTAAACTACTAAATAAACCATTTGTAAGTGGTGTTGAAAAATTTAACCTTGAACCACGATTTACATCCCAATTAATTAATAATCTTGAGATAAAAATTGCAGTAAATAATGAAGTAATTATACCAATTAATAGAGTTGTAGCAAAGCCTTTTATAGGTCCTGTACCAAAAGTGTATAATATTAACGCTGTCAATCCTGTAGTTATATTCGCATCAAGAATTGAAGACAATGCATTTTGATAACCATCTACAATTGAGGGTTTTAGTTTCTTTCCTTTATATAATTCCTCCCTGACTCTTTCGTATATTAAAACATTAGCATCAACCGCAATACCAATAGTCAGAACTATACCAGCTATACCTGGTAATGTTAATACAGCACCTAAGCCAGATAATATTCCAAATATTAATAATATATTTAGCAATAGGGCTAAATTGGAATAAACTCCAGCCTTTCCATAATAAAAAATCATCCACATTAAAACAAGTATAAGTGCAATGGCAAAAGATGCCGTACCAGATTCAATAGCTTCTTGTCCAAGAGAGGGTCCAACTTCATCAGCTTGTACAATGTCTGCTGATGCAGGAAGTTTACCAGCCCTTAGGACATTTGCTAAATCAATTGCTTCATTCAAAGTAAATGATCCAGAAATTTCACTGTTACCACCAGAAATAGGGCCACTATTAACACCAGGAGCTGAGTAAACTACATCATCCAAAACGATTGCAATTTGAGAGTTTTGATTAAAAGCCTCTCCGGTCATTTCCTCCCATATTTTTGCTCCCTTAGTATTCATTTGCATACTTACCGTTGGGGTAATTCCATCAACAGAGTAAGCTTGTCTAGCATCTGTTACAACAGATCCACTAAGTCTTGGGTTATTTTCTCTATTTCCTTTAATCGCATACAATTCAACTCTTTTATCACCATTTTCTAAAACTTGGGGAATTCCCCATAAAAATTTAGCTGACCTCTGATTTGCAGGAAGCAAAGATCTTATTTCTGGATCAGAGAGGAATTCATTGATAATATCAATATTTTTTGGATCAAATATCGCTATCACAGGGCCACCCACATATCCTTGTCCAGTAATTAATTCAAGTAATGGATCTTTTTCAATTGCTAAAGAATCAATTTCAGAACCTAATAATTTCTCTACTTCGCTAACCTCAGAATCATCTGTTGAAATATCTTGATTTTTAGTTTTAGATTTAATTAATTCATTAGCATTTCTAATAAAAGGGAAAAATTCTTCACCTCTAAAAGTTTCCCAAAATTCTAACTGGGCAGTACTTTGAAGTAAACTTTTAACTCTTTCAATATCCTTTGCTCCAGGAAGTTCCACTAAGATTCTTCC
Organism: Bacteroidetes bacterium MED-G13; assembly: GCA_002457735.1. Classification (GTDB taxonomy): domain Bacteria; phylum Bacteroidota; class Bacteroidia; order Flavobacteriales; family Flavobacteriaceae; genus MED-G13. The sequence goes on from NTKO01000007.1 coordinate 9,124, forward strand.
TGAGCTACCTAATCTTTGAATGTTAGGCTGAGTTACACCAAATTTGTCAATTCTTTTTCGAAGAACTTCAAAAGCAGAGGTGATTGATTCATCAATTTTTACTTTTATAATAGATTTTACCTCATCATCAGACATATCAAAATTAATGTCTTCACTCAAAGACCTATTTGCAAATATATCAGGGGATGCAAGTTTCGTTTCTCCCTTTATCTGATCGAAGGAAATGAAAAAATCTTCCAAATATGAATTTTGACTATTTTTTTGCAATTCTTCAGCATCATCTAAAGCTTTATTAAATATTGGATTAGTACTATTGTTAGATAAGTTTTGTAGTATATCTTTTACTGAAATTTGTAAAATTACATTGATTCCACCTTTTAAATCTAACCCCAAATTCATTGCCCTGTCTTTTACCTCAGCATATGAGTATTTTGCTATACCAATATCAAAAACATTTTCAGATGAAATTGAATCAAGGTAGGAATTCTTAAAATCATTCCTTTTTTTATCAAAATCTAATTCAGAATTTGGAATAGAGCTAATAGCTATCTGATCAACCTTATTCTCTATTTGATTGGATTTCAAGGTAAAAGAAAGCTGAAAGATGCTTACTAATCCAAATAAAAGAGCAAATAGTTTAACCAATCCTTTGTTTTGCATGAGTGTTAGATTTAAAAGTGGAGCAAATATATAATTAAGTTGACGATTTTCAAATTAAAATAATTATCTTATTTGTAATAGTATTTATTAGAGAATTTTGATCTTAACTTAATTTTAGTCTTATGCACATTATAGGTATTGGTCTTCCAAGAACTGGAACTACTAGTCTCGCAAAATTCTTAAGAAATCTTGGTTTTTTAGGTGAAAACTACTGTGTAATACATGAAAATAAAATAAATGATTCAATTAAAATTTTAAAGAAGAGCTTTCTAATAGATAATTCAGCATATAGAAATTACAAACATAAACTTATTTATAGTAAGCCTGAAACTAAATTTATACTTACAACTCGTGATAAAAAATCATGGAAAAAATCTATTAATAGTATGAAAACTAAAAAATTGAATATTCCTAAAGACTTACCAGAAATTAGTCTGTATCATAAAGAAGTAATTGAGTTTTTTAAAACTAAAAAATCGATTAATCGATTGCTAGTAATAGACTTATACAATATAAGCCAGCAAGAAATATTTAGTTTTTTAGAAATAGAAAATCAATTGAAAATAGAATATCCGAAAGAACTAATCAAGTAGATTATTGGTTTTTTTAACAGATTCAGCACTCTGTTTTAAATGGTCATACTCACTATCATCAAGCTCCAATTCAATTATTTTTTCAATACCATTTCTCCCCAGAATAACAGGGACACCAATGCACAAGTTAGACAACCCATATTCATTTTCTAACAAAGCTGAGCAGGGGAACATTTTATGTTGATTACAAGCTATGGACTGAACAATCGAACCAACAGCAGCTCCAGGAGCATACCACGCTGAAGTTCCTAATAGTTTTGTTAGGGTTGCTCCCCCAATTTTGGTTTCTTGTTTTATGTTTTCTAAAGTTTCATCAGAAAGAAAATTTGAAATACGAATACTATTTCTAGTTGCTTTTGAAATCAATGGCACCATACCTTTATCACTATGACCACCAATGACAATACCGTCAACATCGCTAATAGGACATTGCAAGGCTTCAGCTATTCTATATTTAAATCTTGCTGAATCTAATGCTCCACCCATACCAATAATTCTGTTTTTTGATAAACCTGTTTTTTTATGAACAAGGTAAGTCATTGAATCCATTGGATTACTAACAACAATTAAAATAGTATCAGGTGAAAAGTGTATCAAATTACTACTTACTTCACTTACAATTTTTGCATTAATTCCAATTAATTCCTCTCTAGTCATTCCAGGCTTTCGGGGTATACCAGATGTAATTACACAAATATCGCTACCTGACGTTTTGGAGTAATCGTTGGTTGTCCCAGTGATTTTAGTGTCAAAATTATTTAGAGATGCAGTTTGCATCAAATCCATGGCTTTACCCTCAGCAAAGCCATCTTTTATGTCTAGAATTACAACCTCTGAAGCAAAATTTTTAAGTGCTATATACTCAGCGCAACTAGCTCCTACAGCACCAGCGCCAACAACTGATATTTTCATATATTACTTTTAAGCATCTATATTAGCATATAATGCATTATTTTCAATAAATTCTCTTCTTGGAGGAACATCATCACCCATTAGCATGGAAAAAATTCTGTCAGCCTCAATCCCGTTTTCAATGACTACTTTTCTTAGGGTTCTAAATTCAGGGTTCATTGTGGTATCCCATAACTGAGCAGCATTCATTTCTCCCAATCCTTTGTAACGTTGAACTTTACAGCCGTCTCCAAATTTCATCATAATACTGTCTCTCTGATCATTATTCCATGCATATTCCTTTTTTGCCCCTTTTTTTACAAGATATAATGGAGGGGTAGCGATGTAAACATGTCCATTTTCAACTAACTCTCTCATATACCTAAAAAGAAAAGTTAGAATTAGTGTTGATATATGACTACCATCGATATCAGCATCACACATAATAACAACTTTATGATATCTTAACTTTTCAATATTTAAAGCTTTACTATCTTCCTCCGTTCCAATAGTGACACCTAAGGCAGTAAATATGTTTCTGATTTCGTCATTTTCAAAGACTTTGTGCTGCATTGCTTTTTCGACATTTAAAATTTTACCCCTCAATGGTAAGATTGCCTGAAAAGCTCTGTCCCTTCCTTGTTTAGCAGTACCTCCTGCTGAATCACCCTCAACAAGAAATACCTCACATTTTGAAGGGTCTTGTTCGGAGCAATCAGATAATTTACCTGGGAGACCACCAATACTCATTACAGATTTTCTTTGAACCATCTCCCGTGCTTTTTGTGCAGCATGACGAGCCTGGGCAGCAAGAATTACTTTTTGAACAATAGTTTTTGCATCATCAGGGTGTTCTTCTAGATAATCTCTTAACATTTGTGAAACTGCTTGACTCACACTTGAAGAAACTTCCTTATTTCCTAATTTAGTCTTGGTTTGACCTTCAAATTGTGGTTCAGCGACTTTTACCGAGATTATTGCTGTTAAACCCTCTCGAAAATCATCCCCAGAAATTTCAAACTTGAGCTTATCCAACATTCCTGAAGATTCTGAGTACTTCTTCAAAGTATGTGTCAAACCTCTTCGGAATCCACTAAGATGTGTACCACCTTCATGGGTATTAATATTATTTACATAAGAATGAAGGTTTTCAGAATAGGAGGTGTTATAGATCATGGCAACTTCTACAGGGACACCATTTTTCTCACCTTCAAAAGCAATTACATCTTTCATAATTGGCTCTCTTGAGTCATCAAGGAACTTAATGAATTCAACCAAACCCTCTTTGGAAAAGAATTCCTCTGAAATATAATTACCCTCTTTGTCTTTGTTTCTTTTATCAGTTATTGTAATTGTTAGTCCTTTGTTTAAAAACGATAACTCTCTTAATCTTGCTGCAAGAATATCATAACTATATGTGTTAATCTCTTGGAATATTGATTTATCAGGAAGAAAGGTAACAATAGTTCCATTTTTATCAGATTTTCCAACTTCTTTTACTGGTTCTAATGATTTACCTTTTGAGTACTCTTGCTCCCAAATTTTCCCGTCTCTATGAACTGTTGCAACTAATTTTTCGGAAAGTGCATTGACACAACTAACACCAACTCCATGCAATCCACCAGAAACTTTATATGAGTCCTTGTCAAACTTACCTCCAGCACCAATTTTTGTCATTACAACTTCCAAAGCTGAAACACCCTCTTTTTTATGTATTCCAACCGGGATACCCCTTCCATTATCTTCAGTGGTTACAGAATTATCCTCATTTATTGAAACAGAGATTCTGTCACAATGACCAGCCATTGCTTCGTCAATCGAATTATCAACAACTTCGTAAACTAAGTGGTGAAGACCTCTAGAACCAACATCTCCAATATACATTGAAGGTCTCATTCGAACATGTTCCATTCCCTCAAGGGCCTGAATACTGTCAGCGGAATATTTTGCTTTATTTTCGCTCATAATTTATTGAAAAGTTGTTAGTTTGATAGTTGCGTTAATAAAAAAATTAAACAATCATTTTTTACAACAAAACAAATATACAAAAAACGAATCCCAACAGGTTAAAAGCAGTTGATTTTTATAGTATAAGTTATTAACAATTTTAAAGTTAATTACTACTGTCATAAGCATCCTCATGAACCTTAGAAATTGCCCTTCCTGAGGGCTCATTTAATGACTTAAAAGCCTCATCCCATTCAAGCGCAATTTTTGTACTACAAGCTACTGACGGTTCTTGCGGAACACAGGACGCAGCAGTCTCTGATGGAAAATGCTGAGAGAATAAAGATCTGTAGTAATATTCTTCTTTAGTTGTTGGAGTTTGAAAAGGAAATCTTGATGAAGCTTCTTTCATATTTTTATCAGAAATTTGATCCTCAACTACTTTTTTTAGGGTATCTATCCAATTGTAACCTACCCCATCACTAAATTGCTCCTTCTGTCTCCACACAATTGATTCCGGTAAATAGTCTTCAAAAGCTTTTCTCAAAATCCATTTTTCAATTCTCTCTCCTTTGATCATTTTATCTTTTGGATTCAAGGACATAGCTACATCCATAAATTCTTTGTCTAAAAAAGGTACTCTTCCTTCAATACCCCAAGCTGCAAGGCTTTTATTTGCACGTAAACAATCATACATATGAAGCTTATCTAGTTTTCTAACTGTTTCTTCGTGAAATTCCCTTGGGTTTGGTGCTTTATGAAAATATAAGTAACCTCCAAATATTTCATCAGCTCCTTCTCCAGATAAAACCATTTTAATTCCCATTGACTTAATTACCCGAGCCATTAAATACATAGGAGTTGAAGCTCTTACGGTAGTTATATCATATGTCTCCAGATTATAAACAACATCTTTTATTGCATCCAAACCCTCTTGGATTGTAAATATTATTTCGTGATGAATTGTTCCGATATGATCAGCAACAAGTTTAGCGGCAGCTAGATCTGGAGATCCCTCAAGGCCAACAGAAAATGAGTGCAACTGAGGCCACCATGCAGGCTGCTTATCATTGGATTCTATTCTCATTTCCGAATATTTTTTTGCAACCGCTGATGTAATTGACGAGTCTAGTCCACCAGAAAGTAAAACTCCGTATGGAACATCACTCATTAATTGTCTTCTGACTGCTTGTTCCAATGAATCTCTTAATATTTTGATTTCTGATTTTACATTTTTTACTTCATCATATTCTCTCCAATTTCTATCATACCATTTTACATAATCATCATTAGAACTTAAAAAATAATGCCCCGGTGGAAATAACTCTATCTTATTACAAACTCCTTCTAACGCTTTGAGCTCTGAGGAAACATAAAAAATTTTGTCAGAATCCCAACCTATGTACAGTGGAATAATCCCCATATGATCTCGAGCAACAAAATACTCATCATTTGTAGAATCGTAAATGACAAATGCAAATATTCCATTCATTTTATCAATAAAATCAGGACCATATTTAGTATACAAGGCTAGTATGACCTCACAATCACTCTTCGTTGAGAATTCATAGTTTGGAAATTCTTTCCTTAGTTCCTGATGGTTATATATTTCTCCATTAGCAGCTAAAACATATCTATTGTCTTCGCTGTAAAGGGGCTGTTTTCCAGATGATGGATCAACAATTGACAACCTCTCGTGAGACAATATTGCATTATCATTTGAAAATATTCCACTCCAATCAGGACCTCTATGTCTTATTTTTTTTGACATTTCCAAGACTTTAGATCTTATGTTTTTCTTTGCCTTGGTTTCAAAGGCACATACAATTCCACACATAGTTTAAATTTTATGTAAAAAAAGTAATATTTATTTAAAATTTAAATATAAATTAGTAAATCTATTAATAAAAATAACTTATATATAAATTTTAATACTATATTATAACTTATTTAATATATATATTGTAAAATAATTAAAATTTGTAAGCTATGGAATATCAAGATATTTATGAGTTTGAAGCGATAACTTCCATTTTGGATTCTTTTTTACAAAATCAACCATCAAAGGCATCATTTTTTCTTTTTTTCCCCACTCAGGCTGCAAATATAAAATTGCTTTTTTATTTACTTTTTTTGCCTCTTCCTCTGCAAAAACAAAATCATGATTATTATAAATTATTATTTTTAGCTCATCTGCATACTTGTAAGCATCATCAATTGGTAGTTTAGCTTTTTTTGGTGATAAACAAATCCAATCCCAATCTCCGGTTAATGGATGTGATCCTGAGGTTTCTATATGTATTTTTTTGTTATATTTTTTTAACTCTTTTGTTAGTGGACCCATATTCCACATCAGCGGTTCACCACCGGTAACTATTACACAATCAGAAAAATCCAAGGATTTTTTTACTATCTCTTTGACTGTAATAATTGGGTGTGCTTTTTCATCCCAACTTTCCTTTACATCACACCAATGACAACCAACATCACAACCTCCGGTTCTAATAAAATAAGATGCAGTACCCTTATGATATCCCTCTCCTTGAATGGTATAAAACGCCTCCATAATGGGAAGTGCCTCCCCTTTATCTAAAAGCAAGTGTGTTTTTTTATCTATCACAGAACAAATATAAAAATCTTAATATCTATATTTACCGACGCAAATAAATATTTCTAATGGCTGTTGAATTAACTAGAATAAATAAATTTTTGAGTGAAATTGGTTACTGTTCTAGACGTCAAGCAGATGCGCTTATTGAACAAGGCAGAGTTTATGTAAATCGAAAGTCTGCCAAAATGGGAATGAAAGTTTCAGAGGATGATTTAATCGAAGTTGATGGTGAAAAAATTAATCAATCCAAAAAGAAAAAAATATTTATTGCATTAAATAAACCCAGGGGTGTTGTGTGTACGACTAATGCTGGAGTTGAGGAAAATAATATTATTGATTTTATAAACTTCTCTGAAAGAGTATTTCCAATCGGAAGACTTGATAAATCAACCACTGGACTAATACTACTAACAAATGACGGTGAAACCGCAAATAAAATTCTAAAAACTGCTAATAACAATGAAAAAGAATATTTAGTTAAAGTCAATAGACCAATTCCTGAGTCAATACTAAAAAAAATGAGTGAGGGAGTTCCAATGCTGGGAAAAATCACAAGAAAATGCTCCGTAAAAAAAGTTAAAACCAATCAATTTAAAATCATATTAACCCAAGGGCTAAATAGACAGATTAGAAGAATGTGCGATCACTTTGGATACAAAGTTGTATCGCTACAAAGAATTAGAATTATGAATATTAAGCTCGATTTACCGGAGGGTAAATATAGACTTTTAAACGACCAAGAAATCAAAGGATTAAAAAAATAAACTATGGCTGAATTAATTGAAAAACAAAATTTAAAAAATCAACTAAATAAACTGTCAAATAAATGGAGCATAAATGATAAGTTTTTAATTTGTAAGTATGAATTTAAAAACTTCAACGAAGCCCTTTCATTTATGAATAAAGTTGGAGTAAGATGTGAAGAAATGGATCATCATCCGAAGTGGACAAATGTGTACAATAGATTAGATATTGAGCTTTTCACTCATGACAAAGATGGACTCACAATCAAAGATTTTGATTTAGCCATATTCATGGATGAAGAATTTAAAAAATATGAATAAACTTACACCATTTCATTTAGCGATTCCAGTTGATGACATTCCTGTTTGTAGAAAATTCTATCGCGAAGTACTTGGATGTGAAGAAGGCAGAAGCAGTGACCATTGGGTAGACTTTAATCTTTTTGGTCATCAGCTTGTTATTCATTACAAAGAAAAACCTCATGATGAAACACATACAAATTCAGTTGATGGTAAAAACGTACCAGTACCTCATTTTGGAGTTGTTTTAGAATGGGATACATTTCACAAATTTTCTGATGAATTAACAAAGAAAGGAGTAGATTTTATAATTGAACCCTACATACGTTTCAAGGGAAAAGCAGGAGAGCAGGCAACCATGTTTTTTATGGATCCCTCAAGAAATGCTCTTGAATTTAAATCTTTCAAAAACTTTGATCAAATCTTTGCAAAATAATTAATCCCATCCACCAGGTTCTTGTGGCATAGATTGAGCTTGTGCTTTTTTTGGGTTTAAAATTGTAAAAGTACCAATGGCTGTTAATGCAGCATATTTCCCCATCTTCTTTATGGCCTGTTTTCTAGTAATTCCAATTTTATTAAGAATAATTCATTGTTAACCCCTATATGCTAATAATGTATTTTTTAAAAGCATTGCAATTGTCATGGGTCCAACACCACCTGGGACTGGAGTGATATAGCTAGATTTTTTTGAGACATTCTCAAAGTCAACATCACCCACAATTTTATAGCCTTTTACAGAGCTATCAACTACCCTAGTTATTCCAACATCGATGATCACTGCACCATCTTTAACCATGTCTTCCTTTAGAAAATTTGGAACCCCCAATGCTGAAATAATGATGTCAGCTTGCCTTGTTAACTCATCAATATTTCTTGTTCTACTATGAGCAAGTGTAACTGTAGAATTCCCAGGATCAGATTTTTGACTCATCAAAATACTTATTGGCCTGCCAACAATATCAGAGCGACCAATAACGACTGTATGTTTTCCTGAAGTTTTGACTTTATATCTTTTAAGAAGCTCCATAATTCCAAAAGGTGTTGCAGAAATAAAGGTAGGGAGGCTAAGAGACATTTTTCCAAAATTTGTAGGATGAAAACCATCTACATCTTTATCAGCATCAACCGCCATTAATATTTTTTGGGAATCTATGTGTTTTGGTAAAGGAAGCTGGACAATATAACCATCAATATTCTTATCATTGTTCAACTCATCAACCTTATCCAAAAGTTCATTTTGAGAAATTGATTCAGGAAGTTTTATTAAAGTAGATTCAAAACCAACTCTTTTACAAGCCCGAACTTTACTGCCAACATATGTCAAACTAGCTCCATCATCACCAACAATAACCGCCGCTAAATGTGGAGGTCTTAAGCCCTTTGCAACAATATCCTTTACAGATTCTGCAATTTCAGCTTTAATGTCGCTACTTGTTTTTTTTCCGTCTAAAATTATCATCTACCTTTCATGTTTTGCATCATTTGCATCATTCTATCTTTACCCATCCCCTGCATCATCTTCATCATTTTACTCATTTGGTTAAATTGTTTAATTAACTGATTTATTTCTTCAACTGATCTTCCTGATCCTTTACTAATTCTAGTTTTTCTGGAGTGATCAAGTAAAGATGGTAATGCTCTCTCTTTTGGGGTCATAGAATTGATAATTGCCTCAATGGGAATAAAAGAATCATTATTAATTTCTTCATTTGAATTTTTCATCATTTTATTTGCCCCTGGGATCATTCCAACCAAATCTTTCATGTCACCCATTTTTTTAATTTGCTGAATTTGACTCATAAAATCATCCAAACCAAACTTATTTTTTGCAATCTTTTTCTGAATCTTTCTAGCCTGTTCTTGATCAAATTGCTGTTGTGCTCTTTCAACAAGTGAGACAACATCACCCATCCCTAATATTCTGTCTGCCATCCTACTTGGGTGAAAAACATCCAAAGCATCCATTTTCTCACCGGTTCCAATAAACTTGATTGGCTTATCTACTACACTTTTAATAGATAATGCTGCACCACCTCTTGCATCTCCGTCCAATTTTGTTAATACTACTCCGTCAAAATCCAAAACATCATTAAATGTTTTAGCACTATTCACCGCATCTTGACCAGTCATTGAATCAACAACAAATAAAATTTCACTTGGTTTGACAGCCTTTTTAATATTTGAAATTTCTTTCATCATTTCATCATCAATTGCCAGTCTACCTGCCGTATCTATTATGATTAAATTATATCCTTTTGATTTTCCATGCTTAATACCAGCTTTTGCGATTGCCACTGGGTCTTTATTACCTTCCTCAGAGTATACTTCAACATCTAGATCTTTGCCTAAAACATGTAATTGCTCAATGGCAGCAGGCCTGTAAACATCACACGCAACTAGTAGTGGTTTTAAAGATTTTTTCTTTCTCAGGAGTTTTGCAAGTTTTGCTGAAAAAGTAGTCTTTCCAGAACCCTGCAGCCCAGACATTAAAATTATTGCTGGTTTATGTTTTAAATTTATTTCTGAGGATTCTCCACCCATTAATTCTGCCAATTCGTCTTTGACAATTTTTATCATCAATTGACCAGGTTTCAAGTTTGTTAAAACATTTTGACCAATTGCTTTTTCTTTGACTCGTTGGGTAAAATCCTTTGCGGTTTTAAAGTTAACATCAGCATCAAGAAGTGCTCGTCTGACCTCTTTTAAAGTCTCGGCAACATTAATTTCAGTAATACTTCCGTGCCCTTTAAGTATTTGTAAGGCTTTTTCTAACTTTTCTCCTAAATTGCTAAACATATTGTAAAATAAAGAATTTAAAGATCATATTAAAATTACATTCTATCAACAACACCAATCCCTAACATGGATAATGCATTTTTAATGGTAATACCAACTAATTTTGAAAGTTCCACTCTAAATGATTTCTTGTCGTCAAATGCAGATTTTAAAATCGGTAATGACTGATAAAATGAGTTAAATGACTTTACTAAATCGTAAACATAATTAGCAACCAATGCTGGATTATGTGAGCTTGCGGCTCCACTTATAACAGAAGGGAATAAATCAATTTGTTTAATTAAATCTTTTTCTTTTACCTCCAATTGTCTTTCATATTTATTTGTTACCAATTCAAAATTAACTCCATTTAGAATAGATTGAATTCTTGCATAAGAATATTGAATAAAAGAGGCTGTATTTCCCTGAAAATCTACTGATTCTTTTGGGTCAAAAAGAATTCTCTTTTTAGGATCTACCTTAAGTATGTAATACTTTAAAGCACCCAGTCCAACTGTCTTAAATACATTATTTTTTTCATCTTCAGAAAGACCATCTAATTTTCCTAACTTTTGAGAAACATCTTTTGCTGTTCGGGTCATCTCTTCCATTAAGTCATCAGCATCCACTACTGTGCCTTCTCTACTTTTCATTTTACCACTTGGTAAATCCACCATACCATAGCTTAAATGAAATAAATTTTCAGACCAAGAAAATCCAAGCTTTTTTAATATTAAAAAAAGAACTTTAAAATGATAGTCTTGTTCATTACCAACAGTGTAAACCATTGAGTTAATATCAGGGAAATCTTTCACTCTCTGCACAGCAGTTCCAATATCTTGAGTCATATAAACAGCAGTCCCATCAGCGCGAAGGACAATTTTTTCATCGAGTCCTTCATTCGTTAAATCACACCAAACTGATCCATCATCTTTTTTATAAAAAACACTAGACTTTAAGCCAGATAAAATAAATTCTTTTCCTAGTAAGTATGTGTCACTCTCATAATAGTAACTATCAAAGTCTACCCCTAAATTTTTATAAGTTTCTTCAAAACCTTCGTATACCCAACTGTTCATTTTTTTCCAAAGCTCTACTACTTCTTTATCAACAGACTCCCATTTAATAAGCATTTCTTTTGCTCTTAGAAGAATGGGTGCATTTTGCATCGCTTCTTTTTCGTTAGATCCACTTTTAATGAGCTCTTCAACTTCTTTTTTATATAGCTTATCAAATTTAATATAGTAATCTCCAACAAACTTATCACCTTTTGTATTTGTGCTTTCCGGAGTATCGCCATTGCTATAATCTAACCATGCGATCATACTCTTACAAATATGAATACCCCTATCATTTATTATTTGTGTTTTATATACTTTTTTGCCCGACGCTTTATATATTTCAGACATACTGTATCCAAGAAGATTGTTTCTTATATGACCGAGATGTAATGGCTTATTAGTATTTGGAGAAGAATATTCAACCATTACGACATCTTCTGAATTAATATTAGAATATCCATACTCTAAATTATCTTTTATGGAATTAAATAAATCTAAATAGTATTCATCTGAGATTGAAAGATTCAAAAATCCCGAGACAACATTATAGGAAACAATTGAATTAGTTTGAACCAAATAATTACCAAGCTTTTCGGCAATTTCTTTGGGATTCATTTTTAATTCTTTTACTAGCGGAAAAACTACAAGAGTGATATCACCATCGAATTCTTTTTTAGTTTGCTGAAGTTCAATATTCTTAGTTTTAAGCTTAAATATCTCATTTAAGGCAGTTTTAATATTTTCTCTAATGATTTTTTGAATATGCATTCTCAATTATCTGTTGTAAATATACTGTTTAATAATATTACTTTTTTGGTAAAAATATTTCAGCCATCATACATCTAGTACTTCCTCCACCACAAACTTCAATTATATTTATTTCCGAGGAAATAATTCTTGAATATTTAGTAATTATATTTTTCTGAATTTCGTTTAAAGAATTTTCAGCTGACTTACTCATTACCAACAAACTTTCCTTTTTATCATTTATAAGCTCTAGCATATTTCCTGCAAACTTTTCCACTTGATTTTCAGAAATTTCTATTAGCTCTTTTTCTGAATTTTCAAGGAAACTAATAACATTAATTCTCTCCTCTTGATCATCTATAGAATCTAAGCATATTATACAATAAGATTCAGCCAAGCACATCATAACATTGGTATGATAAATTGGCAGTCTTTTTTTTGCTACATCTTGAAATGAATGGAAACTTACTGGAATATATTTAAAATCTTTACAAAATTTTATAAACAGCTCTTTATTAGATCTTTCAGAAATTGAACAGTAAGCAATTTTATTTTTTCTATCTAATATCATACTACCTGTACCCTCTAAAAATTGACTATCCTGTTCAGCAAATGAATAATCAATTACATTATTTATTATAAAGCCTTGATTTTTTATAAAATCTAAAATTTCTGGGCGTCGCTCCATGCGCCTACTTTTTGCAGACATGGGATACAAAACAATATCTCCATTTTGATGTGTCGATATCCAATTATTTGGAAAGACTGAGTCTGGTGTTCTGTACTTATTGTCATCTTGAAACACATGTATATCAATATTATTTTTTTTTAACTTCTTAACTAATTTTTCAAACTCTTCAATTGCTAACTGCGCTATATTTTTTTTATTTATTTTTTTTTGATAATGATTATCCTTTGAAGTCTCATCATTAAAACCAAAATCAAAAGGCCGAATCATTAGTATACTTTTTGCTGTGCTCAAAATTATTCTCGGATTAACGGTAAAGTACTACATCTAAATAAACCACCTTGCTTTGAAATTTCATTATAGTTAATTTCCTCAACTGTAATTCCATTTGATCTTAACCAATTATTAAGTCTTGAAAAACTTATTTCGCTGACTACAGTATTTTGTGATATTGAAAAAAAATTACATTTTAGTTCATTAATTTCTAATAAAGAAATTTCAAAAATATTTTCTTTTTTAAAATTATTCAAAATCCAATTGTAATCATCCTTGCATAAAAAAGCCTCAGGACATACAACCAATTTATTTATTCCAACTGGCTGGAAACAACAATCTAAATGTAAAGCTAACTTTTGGTAATCAGTATCTGACTTGATCAGGGGAAATGAAATGATTTTTTTTTCAGGAAAATATTGTTTTATAAAATCAATTCCATCTTGATTTGTTCTTGCGGTTTTAAAATCATCAAACTTATTCTTTTTACATGTACCAATAAAAATGTATCCATCATGTAAAATAATATCACCACCTTCAATACTACAATTTTTTGGCAGGTAGACTAAATCATCAGGATTAATTTTTTTAAATAAATTATTCAAACCCTCAATTTCTTTTGATCTTTCTTTTATCGTGTTCGAAATAAAAAATTTGTTTTCAATAACAAACCCTATATCTCGACTAAAAATCTGATTAATATTTTTTAAAATTGATGGTCTAAAAACTTTAATATCGTATTTCAAAAATATCTTATTAAAATAATCCAATTGAGAAATAATATCAATCTCCGTTGGATATGTTCCATTCAAAACATGAAATCTACTTTTTGGATCATAACATTCATTTGCTGATGGAACTGAACCCAAACTATTTCCAATTCCTAACACTACAGCCTTAAGCCTTGATGTTTCATTATTTACATTAAGCCTTAGCATTTAAAAAATATAAATGATTATTTTTTAGATTAAAAACTTCTTGGAGCAGATCCAGTGAAAAGTTGTCTTGGTCTTCCAATTGGTTCTTTCATTAATCTCATTTCTCTCCATTGGGCAATCCAACCAGGTAATCTTCCAAGTACAAACATAACTGTGTACATATCTGAAGGAATTCCCATGGCTCTGTAAATCACACCAGAGTAGAAATCTACATTAGGAAATAATTTACGATCAATAAAATACTTATCTTTCAAAGCATTTTCTTCCAATTCAGCAGCGATATGAAGTAAAGGGTCGTCAACACCAAGAGATTTTAAATATTTATGTGCTGCTTCTTTAATGATTCTAGCTCTAGGATCATAATTTTTATAAACTCTATGTCCAAATCCCATTAATCTAAATGGATCAGATTTATCTTTAGCCTTTCTAATATATTTTTTTGTATTTCCTCCATCCTCTTTGATAGATTTTAACATCTCGAGAACAGCCTGATTAGCACCTCCATGAAGTGGTCCCCACAAGGCCGAAATACCTGCAGAAATTGATGGGAATAGGCCTGCATGTGATGATCCAACAATCCTTACGGTTGAAGTAGAACAATTTTGTTCATGATCAGCATGTAGAATCAAGAGTTTATTAAAAACATCAATTAACTTTTTATCCGGTCTATAAATATCGTTAGGTTTTTTAAACAATAGATGCAATATCATTTCTGGATACCCAAGGTTTCTCAATTTCATTGAGTATTGAAGAGGGAACCCATTTTTTTTCCTGAATGACCAACCTACAAGAATCGGTATCTTTCCCATTACTTTGACTATGGTATCATACATCCCTTCTTTACTTCTGACATAATCTAGAGAAACATCATCGGGATTAAAGGCAGTTAGAGAACTTGTTAAAGATGATAAAACTCCCATCGGATGTGCAGAGCTTGGAAATGCATCAACAATTTTTTTTACATCATCATTTACAATACTATTATCAACGATATCATCATGAAATTTTTTAATTTCATCTTTTGTGGGTAACTCCCCAAAAATCAATAGGAAAGCTACCTCTAAAAAAGATGCTTTTTTTGCCAAATCATCAACATCATACCCACGATATCTTAAAATTCCTTTTTCACCATCTAGGTACGTAATTTTGCTTTCACATGAAGCCGTATTTTTAAAACCTCTATCAATAGTTGTAGCGCCAGATTCTGCTCTTAGAGATTTTATGTCAATGCATACATCTCCTTCAACTCCTCTGTAAACAGGGAAATCATAGCTTGAACCATTAATATTTATAGTTGCTTTTTCGGACACAATGAGCAAATGAAAGTTAGTCTACTATTTTGCAAAAATACAAAATATCTTCAATAAATTAAAGTTATTTTGTGAATGATTTATTTTTGAAAAGGAGATACTTTAAAAGTAGAGATCTGAGGATAAACAGCTTTATTTCCAAGCTCCTCTTCAATTCTTAACAGTTGGTTGTATTTTGCAATCCTATCACTCCTAGAGAGAGAACCTGTTTTAATCTGACCACAGTCTAATGCAACAGAAAGATCAGAGATTGTACAATCTTCAGTCTCTCCAGACCTATGAGACATAACAGTTGTATAACCTGCATTATGAGCCATATCGACAGCTTCAATAGTTTCGGTTAAAGTTCCAATTTGATTTACCTTAATCAAAATAGAATTTGCAATATTTTTTGTTATTCCTTTTTCTAATCTTTTTGTATTTGTAACAAATAAATCATCCCCAACTAATTGGACATGCTCACCACATATACTTGTCAAATATTTCCATCCCTCCCAATCATTTTCATCCATTCCATCTTCAATAGAAATAATAGGATATTTTTTACATAACTCAGCAAGATAATTTGCCTGTTCAATGCTAGTTCTAACTAAACCATTTTTTCCTTCAAAAATTGAATAATCGTATTTTTCATTACTGTAAAACTCAGATGATGCACAATCTAATGCAATCATGACGTCCTTACCAAATTCATACCCCGAATCAAGAGTGGCTTCCTTAATTGTTTGTAATGCATCTTCAGTACCATTAAGTTCTGGGGCGAATCCACCCTCATCGCCAACACTTGTGGTTAAATTTCTTTTCTTTAAAACTTTTTTCAGCGAATGAAAAATCTCACTCCCAATTTGCATAGCATGAGTAAAATTCTTTGCAGAAATAGGTACTATCATAAATTCCTGAAATGCAATAGGGGCATCACTATGTGAGCCACCATTAATTATATTCATCATTGGAACAGGCAAAATTTTAGGGTCATTACCTAAATATTGGAAAAGAGAAATGTTTTTTTCTTTTGCAGCTGCTTTTGCTACAGCCAATGAAACTCCTAGCGTGGCATTAGCACCTAAATTAGATTTATTAGAAGTTCCATCAATTGAGATCATTAACTTATCTATTTCATTTTGTTTAAAAACCGATAACCCAATAATTTCTTTAGAGATAATATTATTTACATTATTCACAGCATTACTTACTCCTTTACCATGATATTTTTTACCTCCATCTCTTAACTCTACTGCCTCATGTTCCCCTGTAGATGCTCCTGATGGAACTGCTGCTCTTCCAACTAAACCATTTTGTGTTGTTACATCAACTTCTACTGTAGGATTACCTCTTGAATCAAAAATTTGACGCGCAATGATTTTTTTTATTTTAGACATTTTATTCTACTTTGAAATATTGTTAATGAATTGATCAAAAAGATAAGATGCATCATGAGGCCCAGGGCTAGCTTCAGGATGATATTGAACTGAAAAGCAATTTTTATTTTTCATAGAGATACCTGCTACAGTATCATCATTCAAATGAATATGTGTTATTTCGATTTCCTTATTAGACTCTGTCTGTTCTCTGCTAATAGCAAATCCATGATTTTGAGAGGTAACTTCACCTTTTCCTGTAATCAAATTTTTTACTGGGTGATTAATCCCCCTGTGTCCGTTATGCATTTTATATGTTGAAATACCATTTGCTAAAGCAATTATTTGGTGACCCAAACAAATTCCAAATAATGGAATATTTCTTTTGATTACTTCTTTAGCAATATTCTGCGCATCAATTAACGGTTTGGGGTCACCAGGACCGTTAGAGATAAAAAAAGCATCAGGAGACCAATCATTCATTTCGTTAAAAGTTGAATTGAAAGGAAAAACTTTTATGTAACAATCTCTCTTTTCTAGATTTCTCAAAATATTTTTTTTAATTCCTAAATCCAGAGCAGATATTTTATATTTTGCAGATTTATTTCCAAAATAATAAATTTCCTTGGTAGAAACCTGAGATGCAAGCTCAAGACCATCCATAGTGGGTATTTTAGATAACTCACCCTTCAATTTATCAACTTCATCAACTTTAGTTGAAATAACCGCGTTCATTGCACCATTATCTCTTATATATGAAACTAGCGCTCTAGTGTCAACATCAGAAATTGCAACAATATTGTTAGATTTTAAAAAATCAAATAGGGATTTCGTTTCACCATATCTTGAATAATTATATGTAAAGTTTCTACATATAAGACCAGCAATTTTAACAGAATCAGATTCCACCTCTTCAACTCTAACTCCATAATTTCCTATGTAGGCATTTGTGGTAACCATTAATTGTCCGTAATAAGAAGGATCAGTAAAAATTTCTTGGTAACCAGTCATTCCTGTATTAAAACAAACTTCTCCAAATGCTGTGCCGTCAATTCCAATGGATTTACCAAAAAATATGGTTCCATCCTCCAATATTATTATAGCATTTTTCCTTTTACTGTATTGCATTATGAAACTAGTTAAACAAAAGTAATTTATATAAATTAAAAATATTAATTATACTTTAAAAAAAAAGGGATAAACATCCCTTTTTAAATTTTACTTTTCAAAAATATAGTCCAGCAACTTAGATATATCTTCCTCATTCTTAAATGACAATTGATTTTCAGAAACAAAACTGTCAACTTCTGTTTGTGTTTTATTTTTATTTGTAAAAAGCTTACTAATAGATCTTCTGTTAAGTTTAAAATATTTAATTGTTTTACTCTTTTTGTTTCTTAAAAAATATTTTTTCTTTCTGACATATCTATCATTTTCTCTATTTATCATTGGGTTCCCAGATCTTGAAACTAGTTTTACTGAAAAACCTTTTAGCAACGAAAAAGAATCATTTTCATATATTACTTGATATACTTTATTGTCTTCATTGTAGTAATAATTTTTAAATACCTTATCATTAATTATAACTTTATCAATGTTATTAAAATTAAATGAGAATATTGAGTCATTTTCACCCTTTGCCTCAAAGGCATTTCTACTCATATTTAAATTTATTTTTTTAACCAGAAATCTCTCTCCAGAAATTGTTTCAATTATTCCGTTATTATTCCATTCATCAAATAGATAATATGAGCCCAAAATAACTTTGTTTGGAGGATTATAAAAAAAGGAAGAACCATAGCTTGACGGTTGACCAGAAACTTTAGATGAAATATCAGCTTGTAAATTTGTTTGAGTGAAACCTAAAAGTGGTAGGATAAGAATAAAAAAATAAACTCTCATTGCAATTCAGTATATCAATATTAATTATTTTGAAGAAGGTTTTTCTTTTTTAGATGAACTGTCCTTAACTGCGCGTGCCTCCTCAGCAGCAGGTGCCTCTTTAGCGGCAGAAGTCTCCTCTGCATTAGATGCTAACTCATTAGAAGATTTAGATTCATTAGTATTTTTACTACCCCTTCTACTTCTTCTTGTCGATTTTTGCTTTTTTTCATGTGAAAATACATCATTATAATCAACAAGTTCAATCATAGCCATTTCTGCATTATCACCAAGTCTATTCCCAAGTCTTACCACTCTTGTGTAACCTCCCGGTCTGTCAGCTACCTTAACAGAAATCTCTCTAAAAAGCTCAGAAATTGCATTTTTTTGTTTAATTCTTGAAAAAACAATCCTTCTATTATGGGTGGTGTCAGATTTAGATTTTGTAATTAGTGGCTCAATGAACCTTTTTAAGGCTTTAGCCTTAGCAACAGTTGTATTTATTCTTTTATGGTAAATTAAAGAACAAGCCATATTTGCCAACATAGAACTTCTGTGACCTTTTTTTCTTCCTAAATGATTAAACTTTTTTCTGTGCCTCATCTGTAAAATTTTTTACTTTTTATTCTTTATCTAATTTATACTTTGACAAATCCATTCCAAAACTTAAACCTTTGAGAAGTACTAATTCTTCCAGCTCAGTTAATGATTTTTTACCAAAATTTCTAAACTTCATTAAATCATTCTTATTAAAGGAAACAAGATCTCCCAATGTATCAACCTCAGCAGCTTTCAAACAATTTAGCGCTCTAACAGAAAGGTCCATGTCAATTAATTTTGTTTTTAACAGCTGACGCATATGAAGTGACTCCTCATCATATGTTTCAGTTTTAGCTATTTCATCAGCTTCAAGGGTTATTCTTTCGTCTGAAAATAACATAAAATGATGTATAAGAATTCTTGCAGCATCAGTTAATGCATCTTGAGGAGAAATAGATCCGTCGGTCACTATGTCAAATACTAGTTTTTCGTAGTCAGTTTTTTGTTCTACACGAAAGTCCTCCACATTGTATTTTACGTTTTTTATCGGTGTAAAAATAGAATCTACGAAGATTGTACCCAATTGAGCAGATTGTCTTTTATTTTCTTCTGATGTTACGTATCCTCTTCCTTTGTCAATTGTAATTTCTAGTTTTAACTCGACCTTAGGATCCAATGAACAAATCACTTGGTCAGAGTTTAAAACCTGAAAACCAGAAATAAATCTTTGAAAATCACCAGCTGTAATTTTATCCTGTCCTGAAATTGATATTGAAACAAGTTCATTGTCAACTTCGTCAATTTGCCTTTTAAATCTAATTTGTTTTAGATTTAGAATTATCTCTGTAACGTCTTCAACAACTCCAGGAATTGTTGTAAATTCATGTTCAATACCCTCAATCTTTGCAGATGTGATAGCAAAACCTTCAAGAGAAGATAATAAAACTCTTCTCAGGGCATTTCCTACTGTTAATCCATATCCAGGCTCCAGGGGTCTAAACTCAAATCTTCCTTCAAAATCAGAAGATTCAATCATAATTACTTTATCAGGTTTTTGAAAATTTAATATTGCCATAATTTGTTTTATAAATGTTATTTTGAATATAATTCAACTATATATTGTTCGTTAATTTTTTCTGGTATTTGTAACCTTTCAGGGATGGAAACAAATACGCCTTCCATTTTTTCTTCATTCCAAGTAATCCACTCATAAACTGTTAAAGAATTTTTCAGTGAACTAGTAATAGATTCAACTGATTTAGATTTTTCTCTAACAGCAATTAAATCACCAGGCTTTAATGTAAAAGACGGGATATTAACTATCTCTCCATTTACAGTAATGTGCCTGTGCGAAACTAATTGTCTTGCACCTCTTCTTGAATTAGAAATACCCATTCTAAAAACTACATTATCAAGCCTAGATTCACAAAGCTGAAGTAAAACCTCTCCAGTGATTCCTTTGGAAGCAGTAGCTTTTTTAAATAAATTTCTAAATTGTCTTTCAAGGACACCATAAGTATATTTAGCTTTTTGTTTTTCCATAAGCTGAACAGCATACTCAGATTTTTTTCCTCTCCTTTTATTATTGCCGTGTTGACCAGGAGGATAATTTCTTTTCTCAAAAGACTTATCATCACCAAAAATTGGCTCTCCAAATTTTCTTGCAATTTTTGTTTTTGGACCAGTATATCTTGCCATAATTATTTAATTTTATTTGAGTGATTATGAATTAAGGTCAATCCTTCGATAATCAAATTTCTCAATTATACTTTCTTTTAAACTCTTCTTCTTTTAGGTGGTCTACATCCGTTGTGTGGTGTTGGAGTAACATCAATAATTTCTGTTACCTCTATACCACCGTTATGTATTGACCTAATTGCAGACTCTCTGCCATTACCAGGACCCTTAACATAAACCTTAACTCTTTTAAGCCCTGCCTCTCTAGCTACAGTAACAGCATCTTCAGCAGCCATTTGTGCAGCATAAGGAGTATTTTTCTTAGTCCCTCTGAATCCCATTTTACCAGCTGAAGACCATGAAATAACATCTCCATTTTTGTTTGTAAGAGATATTATAATATTATTAAATGATGCTACAATATGGGCTTTACCAATTGAATCAACAACAACTTTTCTTTTTTTAGCTCCCGATTTTGTCATAATAATTATTTAGTTACTTTCTTTTTGTTCGCAACAGTTTTCCTTTTACCTTTTCTTGTTCTAGAATTATTTTTAGTTCTTTGTCCCCTAAGTGGTAAACCAGACCTGTGTCTAATACCCCTATTAGAACCAATGTCCATCAATCTTTTAATATTTAATTGAGTCTCTGACCGAAGTTCTCCTTCAATTGTGTAAGAGCCTATAGCTTCCCTAATTTTACTTATTTCAGAGTCATTCCATTCGTTAACTTTTTTATTCTGATCAACTCCAGCTTTTTCAAGTATTTTCAACGCTCTACTTTTTCCAACTCCAAATATATAAGTAAGAGAAATTACTCCACGTTTATTTTTTGGTATATCAATTCCTGCTATTCTTGCCATAATTATCCTTGTCTTTGTTTAAATCTTGGGTTCTTCTTGTTAATGACATAAAGTCTACCTTTTCTTCTAACGATTATACAATCTGAACTTCTTTTTTTTACTGATGCTCTAACTTTCATAATTTAAAATCTATATGTTATTCTAGCCTTAGATAAATCATAAGGACTCATTTCTAATTTTACTTTATCTCCAGGCAATAGCTTTATGTAATGTAATCTCATTTTTCCAGAAATATGAGCGGTAACAACATGACCATTTTCTAGCTCAACTCTAAACATTGCATTAGATAATGATTCAATTATCGTTCCTTCTTGTTCTATCGGTGCCTGTTTTGCCATTAATTTAAATTTTATATTGCGGGTTTTCTATCATTACCAGATTTCATCAAACCGTCGTAATGTTTATTTAACAAATAGGAATTAACCTGCTGCATTGTATCTATAGCAACTCCAACCATAATCAATAAGGAAGTACCTCCAAAAAACAAAGCCCAACCCGCTTGAACATCCATAAATTTTACAACAACTGCTGGAAATACAGCAACCATTGCAAGGAATATTGAACCAGGTAGAGTAATTTGGGACATAATTGAATCTAAAGTATTAGATGTATCTGTTCCTGGTCTAATTCCCGGGATAAAACCTCCGCTTCTTTTTAAGTCATCAGCAATTTTGTTAGTTGGAACAGTAATCGCAGTATAGAAATATGTAAATACAATAATTAATAATCCAAATACTATATTGTACCATAGTCCAAAAATATCAGAGAACTGAATTACCATCCATTGACCAAAATTAGTGTCTTTCATTATGCTAAGTCCACCAATCAGACTTGGAACAAACATTAATGCTTGTGCAAAAATAATTGGCATTACACCAGAAGCATTTAATCTAAGAGGTATATACTGTCTTTTTCCAACGACATTTCTATCAAAACCACCAGAGGAATTTCTTCTAGCATACTGGACAGCAATTTTCCTTACAGCCATAACAAGCATGACTGATGCTAAAATTATTGCAACCCAAATAACTAACTCTATAGAAATCATTATCAATCCACCATTTGACTCAGTAACCCTAGAAACCCATTCCTGAACAAAAGATTGAGGCATAGTTGCAATAATACCAACCATAATTAATAGAGAAATACCATTCCCTATTCCTTTGTCAGTAATTTTTTCGCCTAACCACATCGCAAAAATACATCCGGTAACCAAAATAATTACAGATGAAAAATAGAACATACCACCTTGTCCTAATAAAAAGGCATCTTGTGGTATTCCAAGGGCAGGTAAAGCAGTTAAATATGCTGGAGCTTGCACTACGCAAATAGCGATGGTTAACCATCTAGTAATTTGTGTGATTTTTTTCTGACCACTTGCACCTTCCTTCTGTAACTTTTGTAAGTATGGGATAGCGATTCCCATTAACTGAACTACAATGGATGCAGAAATATATGGCATGATTCCCAATGCAAATACTGAAGCATTTGCAAATGCACCCCCCGTGAAAGCATTAAGTAAACCTAAAATACCTTGTTCCGTATTTTCTGCAATTAGGCCTAATTTTGTAGAATCAATTCCAGGAAGAACAACCTGAGCACCAAACCTGTAAACAAGCAACATACTCATAGTTAAAATTATTCTGTCTTTTAATTCAGAAATTTTCCAGATATTTTTTAATGTTTCAAGAAATTTCATAATTATTAAATTTGAATTGCCTCCCCACCATTATTTTCAATTGAAGATTTTGCAGCAGCTGAAAATTTATGTGCTGAAATTTTTAATTTTGCTTTTAGCTCTCCTCTTCCTAATACTTTTACAAGATCATTTTTTCCAATAATCCCCAAATTGACCAATAACTTGTGGTCAATTACAGTCTTAATCTTCTTTTCATCGACAAGGGATTGAATTTTGTCTAAATTGATAGGTTTATATTCAACACGATTAAAGTTTTTAAACCCAAACTTTGGAATTCTTCTCTGTAGAGGCATTTGTCCTCCTTCAAAACCAAGTTTTTTTGAATAACCCGATCTAGACTTTGCGCCCTTGTGACCTCTTGTAGCAGTCCCTCCTTTTCCAGAGCCTTGCCCCCTTCCAATTCTTTTTGAGTTTTTATTAATTGACCCTTTGGCAGGTTTTAAATTACTTAAATCCATTTGTTTAATTTTCTACAGTTATTAAATGGTTAACCTTTTTAATCATTCCTAAAATATTTGGGGTTCTGTCATGTTCAACTGACATACCAATCTTTCGAAGACCAAGAGCAAGCAATGTAAGCTTTTGTTTCTTGGTTCTATTTATAGGACTTTTAATTTGTTTAATCTTAATTTTTTCCATATTAGCCATTGTATAATTTTTCAAGTGAAATTCCTCTATTCTTAGCAATAGTTGCAGCATTTTTCAATCGTAGGAGAGCATCAAATGTAGCTTTAACAACATTATGTGGATTTGATGAACCTTGTGACTTTGATAAAACATCATTGACCCCAACTGCTTCTAAAACTGTTCTAACAGCCCCACCTGCAATGACTCCAGTACCAGGTGCTGCAGGAATTAGATTTACCCTTGCTCCACCAAACTTTCCTTTTTGCTGGTGAGGAAGAGTTCCTTTAACGATAGGAATTCTAACTAAATTTTTCTTAGCATCTTCAACAGCTTTGGCAATTGCACTAGAAACATCTTTAGACTTTCCAAGTCCCTGACCAACAACCCCATTTTCGTCACCAACAACAACAATAGCAGAAAATCCAAACGTTCTACCACCTTTGGTAACCTTAGTTACCCTTTGAACTCCAACCAAGCTGTCTTTTAATTCTAAACCGCCTGGTTTAATTCTTTCAATTGTTTTATAGTTTTGATACATATTTTAAAATTTTAATCCTCCTTCTCTTGCACCATCAGCCAATGACTTTACTCTTCCATGATATAAATATCCAGATCGATCAAAAGAAACATTTTTAACTCCTATCTTAACTGCCTTTTCTGCTAAATTTTTACCAACAGAAGCAGCCATTTTTATTTTATCCAATTTTGATTTAGCAAACTCTTTTTCAATTGATGATGAAGAAGTTAATATACTTCCCGAGACATCATCTACTAGCTGGGCATAAATTTCTTTATTGCTTCTAAAAACAGAAAGCCTTGGATGATCCTTAGTACCAGAAATTAATTTTCTAATTCTATTTTTTATTCTACTTCTTCTCTTATTTTTGGTTAATCTCATATTAATAATTATTAAGCTTGTTTACCGGCTTTTCTTCTAATTTGCTCACCCACAAATCTCACTCCCTTTCCTTTATATGGTTCAGGTTTTCTAAATGATCTAATTTTAGCAGCAACCTGCCCCACTAATTGTTTGTCATATGAGGTAAGTTTAATGATTGGATTTGACCCTTTTTCATTAACAGCTTCAACTTTAACCTCATTGGCAATTTGCATAACAATTCCATGAGAAAAACCCAAAGCAAGATCTAATTTTTGTCCTTGAACAGAGGCTCTATATCCAACTCCTACTAACTCTAACTCTTTGGTCCATCCGGTTGATACACCAATTATCATATTGTTAATTAGTGCTCTGTATAGTCCATGTTTAGATTTGTGTTCTTTAGACTCACTTTTTCTAACTAAACTTAAAACTCCTTCATTTTCTGAAATTTCAATATTGGAATATTCTTGAGAAATCTCACCAAGCTTACCATTAACGGTAATGATATTTTCAGAAATTTGAACTGAAACTCCCTCTGGGATAATTATTGGATTTTTTCCTATTCTTGACATTTATATTATTTTCTAATTAACATAACAAATTATTTCTCCTCCAACATTTTCTCTTTTTGCCTGCTTTGCTGTCATGACTCCTTTAGAAGTCGAAATAATTGCAATTCCCAATCCATTCAAAACTCTAGGTAAGTCAATTGAATTAGAATATTTTCTAAGACCTGGCTTACTTATTCTTGAAATATTTGTGATTACAGATTCATTATTTTCCTTGGTATATTTCAAGGCAATTTTAATATTTCCTTGAACTAAGTTATCTTCAAATTTGTAACTTAAAATATATCCTTGGTCAAATAATATTTTAGTTATTTCTTTTTTTAAGTTGGAGGCAGGAATAGAAACAACCTTGTGGTTGGCTCTAATTGCGTTCCTTACTCTTGTCAAATAATCTGCTATTGGATCTGTATTCATAATATTTTATTTACCAGCTTGCTTTCTTAACTCCTGGGATTAAACCTTTATTTGCCATTTCACGAAATAAAACTCTAGAAATACCAAAATTTCTCATGTAACCTTTTGGTCTTCCAGTTAATTTACACCTATTATGCATTCTAGTAGGTGATGCATTTCTAGGCAACTTCTGTAAACCTTCATAATCACCAGCCTCTTTTAATACCTTTCTCTTTTCAGCATACTTTTTAACTGTCTTTGCTCTCTTAACCTCACGGGCTTTCATTGATTCTTTTGCCATATTTGTTTTATTCTTTCTTGTTATCATTTTCGGATTCAGACTCTTCCTCTTGTTTAGCCTCTTCAGGAACAGGTGCTTGCTCAACTGCTGGAGCCTCTTCAGAAACAGGTGCTTCCTCATCTGCCGGAGCCTCTTCAGAAACAGGTGCTTCCTCATCTGCCGGAGCCTCTTCAGAAACAGGTGCTTCCTCATCTGCCGGAGCCTCTTCAGAAGAAGTTGGTTTATTAGAAACTACTTTGCTTTCTGTTTTTTCTATAATAACTTCATTACTTCTTCTTTTAAATGGCAAACCTAACTCACTTAAAAGCTGCAAAGCCTCTTTATCAGATTTAGCGGAAGTAACAAAAGTTATATCCATACCAGAAATCTTATTAATTTTATCAATATTTATTTCTGGAAATATGATCTGTTCTGTTATACCTAAGTTATAATTGCCACGACCATCAAAACCAGAACTCTTTACTCCGTTAAAATCTCTAACGCGAGGAAGAGCAGTGGTAACTAATCTGTCTAAAAACTCATACATATTTTCCCCTCTCAAGGTAACTTTAACTCCAATTGGCATTCCCTTTCTTAATTTGAAAGATGCAACATCTTTTTTGGAAATAGTAGCAATTGCCCTTTGTCCAGAAATTTCAGAAATTTCATTAATAGCATGATCAATTAATTTTTTATCATTAACAGCAGCACCTACTCCTTTTGAAATAACTATTTTCTCAAGTTTTGGTACTTGCATTACATTATCATAGCTAAACTCTTTGACTAGCTTATCAACTATGCTTGTTTTGTATTCGTTTTTTAATCTTGGTATATAACTCATAATTAAATTTCTTCTCCAGATTTTTTTGAAAATCTTATCTTTTTATCCTTTTCTGTTCTGTAACCAATTCTTGTTGGTTTTCCGTCAGAAGTTAACAATGAAATATTTGACACATGAATTGGTAATTCTTTTTCAGTTATTCCACCCTTCGGGTTATTTGCATCGGGTTTATTATGCTTTTTTACAATATTTACACCTTCAACAATAACTTTATTTTTGACAGAAAAAACTTTCAATACTTTTCCCTGAGAACCTTTTTGATTACCAGAAATTACCTTAACTAAATCTCCTGTTCTAATTTTTAATTTATTTCTCATAGAATAATTATAAAACCTCAGGGGCTAATGAAACAATTTTCATAAATTTTTTATCTCTTAATTCTCGAGCAACTGGGCCAAAAACCCTAGTACCCTTCATTTCTCCAGCTGCATCTAGTAAAACACATGCATTATCATCAAATCTTATGTAAGATCCATCTTTTCTCCTAACTTCTTTGGTAGTTCTTACTACAACAGCAGATGAAACTGATCCTTTTTTTACCATTCCATTAGGCGTAGCAGCTTTGACAGAAACAACAATTTTATCACCAATTGATGCATATCTTCTTTTTGTGCCTCCTAATACCCTAATTGTTAAAACCTCTTTAGCACCGGTATTATCTGCAACTTTTAATCTTGATTCTTGTTGTAACATAATTATTTAGCTCTTTCAATTATTTCTACTAACCTCCAGCATTTTGACTTGCTTATGGGTCTAGTTTCCATTATTTTAACTCGATCTCCTATTTTACAATCATTTTGCTCATCATGGGCAACATACTTCTTAGTTTTCAAAACAAACTTTCCGTACATTGGATGCTTAACTTTTTTAACTTCAGAAACTACAATAGACTTCTGCATTTTGTCACTGGTTACAACTCCAATTCTTTCTTTTCTTAAATTTCTTTTTTCCATATTAAAATAGGGTCAATTACTTATTATCTCTTTTAGATATTTCAGTTAAAATTCTTGCTATTGTTCGCCTAATAGATTTAATCGATATTGGATTTTCCAAAGGGGAAACAGCATGAGCCATTTTGAGCTCATTATATTTTTTTTTGTTCTCAACAAGTTGCTCTTTCAACTCGTCATCTTTTAATTTTATAACTTCTTGTTGCTTCATAGTTTAAAATTATGCTTCATAATCTCTTGCAATTATGAACCTTGTTTTCACTGGCAGTTTCTGTGCTGCCAATCTAAGTGCTTCTTTTGCAATATCAATTGGAACGCCACCAACTTCAAATAAAATTCTTCCTGGCTTTACAACAGCAGCCCAATATTCAACAGCACCCTTTCCTTTCCCCATTCTAACCTCAAGAGGTTTTTTCGTTATGGGTTTATCAGGAAAAATCTTTA
The DNA here is from genome assembly GCA_002457735.1 of Bacteroidetes bacterium MED-G13. Taxonomy (GTDB): domain Bacteria; phylum Bacteroidota; class Bacteroidia; order Flavobacteriales; family Flavobacteriaceae; genus MED-G13. Next base: position 37,665 of record NTKO01000007.1, read on the forward strand.
TCCAAAGTTGCCCCTCTCTTTTCATAAATCTTGTTGCAGCTATTCTTGCAGCCTCAATTTGTCTTGAGGTAAGAAAATTAGAATCTAAGGATTTGATACCAAACATTCCATTTGAAAGTCTGTGACCTCTTCCAGAGTTTCCTTTCATTCTGCCCTTTTGAGCTTTTCTATATTTTGTCTTTTTTGGCTGTAACATCTGTTAGTTTCTTTTTCGTCTGTTATTTTTTCCTTGTTTTTTTGCTAACCCAACAAGAGGGTTAAGATCTCTTTTACCAAAAACTTCACCTTTCATAATCCATACCTTCACTCCAATTCTTCCATAGGTGGTATGAGCTTCAACCATAGCATAATCAATATCAGCTCTGAACGTTGACAATGGAATTCTACCCTCTTTATAATGTTCGCTTCTAGCCATTTCTGCACCATTCAGCCTACCACTAATTTGAATTTTAATTCCTTCAGCATTCATTCTCATTGATGCAGCAATTGCCATCTTAATTGCCCTTTTATAAGAGATTCTATTTTCAATTTGTCTAGCAACACTTGATGCAACTATAAATGCATCTAGCTCAGGTCTTTTAATTTCATAAATATTTAATTGAATATCTTTTGAGGTTATTTTTTTAAGTTCCTCTTTTAATTTATCTACTTCTTGCCCACCCTTACCAATAATAATTCCAGGTCTCGCAGTGGTAATTGTAATTGTTACAATTTTAAGAGTCCTTTCAATTATAACCCTTGAAATACTAGCTTTGGCAAGCCTGACATAAACATACTTTCTGATTTTTTGATCCTCAGCAAGCTTATCACCATAGTCTTTACCACCATACCAGTTTGACTCCCAGCCTCTAATGATACCTATTCTATTACCAATTGGATTAGTTTTCTGTCCCATTTATGATTTATTTTTAATTTCTTTTGAGTTCAAAACAATAGTTACATGATTAGATCTTTTTCTAATTCTATGAGCTCTTCCTTGAGGAGCAGTTCTAATTCTTTTTAACATAGTCGCACTATCAACTCTAATTTCTGAAATATACAAGTTAGCATCATCAACATTCTGGTCTTTGTTTTTTGATTGCCAATTTGATAATGCAGACAACAATAATTTTTCTAGCTTTCTAGATGCATCTTTACTTGAAAATTTAAAAATGTCTAGAGCTTTGTCTACATCCTTTCCACGAACAAGATCAGCAACAATCCTCATCTTTCTAGGAGATGTTGGGCAATTATTAAGTTTAGCTGTTACAAGCCCCTTATTTTTATTTTTTAAATTTTCCGCCATTTTATTTTTTCTACTTCCCATTTAATGCTACTTTTTTCCCTTGTTTTTAGCACCAGCATGACCTCTAAAGGATCTTGTTGGAGAAAATTCACCTAATTTGTGACCCACCATGTTTTCAGTAATGTATACCGGAATAAATTGTCTACCATTATGGACAGCAATAGTTTGACCAACAAAATCTGGGGTTATCATACTAGCACGTGACCATGTTTTAATAACCGTTTTTTTATTTTCTTGGACATTCTTTTCAACTTTTTTATTCAACTTAAAGTGAACATATGGCCCTTTTTTTAATGATCTTGACATATTATTTCTTTCTTCGTTCTACAATAAATTTATTACTAGCCTTTGACTTAGATCTTGTTCTAAATCCTTTTGCTGGGATACCTTTTCTGGATCTTGGATGACCTCCCGAAGCTCTTCCTTCACCACCGCCCATTGGGTGATCAACAGGGTTCATGGCTACAGGTCTTGTTCTAGGTCGTCTACCAAGCCATCTACTTCTGCCTGCTTTCCCTGAAACAGTTAACTGATGGTCTGAATTGGAAACTACACCAATAGTTGCATAACAATTACTTAAAATTAATCTGGTTTCACCAGATGGCATTTTTATCGTTGCAAATTTTCCATCTCTTGCCATTAGTTGAGCATAAGAACCAGCACTTCTCACAAGTGCAGCACCTTTACCTGGCGTAATTTCAATACATGAAATCATAGTTCCTAAAGGAATATTAGATAAAGGCATAGAATTACCAATATTTGGAGAAACTGAATTACCAGAAACAATTTTTTGACCAACCTTTAACCCTTTTAAAGCTACTATATATCTTTTTTCAGAATCATCATAATTTAAGAGAGCAATAAATGCAGATCTATTAGGGTCATATTCAATAGATTTTACCTCTGCGTGAACATCATGTTTGTCCCTTTTAAAATCAATAACTCTATATCTTCTTTTGTGCCCACCACCTTTATAACGCATAGTCATTCTTCCGTCGTTATTTCTTCCACCAGATTTTTTAATTGTTTTAATTAATGATTTTTCAGGATTAGAGGTAGTTAATTCAGAAAATTCATTAACGATTCTAAATCTTTGTCCTGGGGTAACTGGTTTTAATTTTCTTACTGGCATCTTATATTTTTTACTGAGAATTAGCATATAGATCAATTGTTTCACCATCATGCAATTGTACAATGGCTTTCTTGAAAGAATTAGTGTTGCCAAACTGGATCCCAGATTTGGTGTATCTAATCTTACTATTTGATCTAACATTTATAGTTCTCACCTTTTTAACTTTTACTCCGTAAAAAGATTCAACATTATTTTTAATCTGAACCTTATTTGCATTTTTTTCTACTTGAAAAGTGAAGCAATTCTTTAATTCACTATCATTTGTAGCCTTTTCTGTAATAATAGGTTTGATCAGTATAGACATAACTATTTGGCTAAATTTTTATTTATAATATCTAAGGAACTTTCCGAAATAACTAATTGCTTTGCATTAAGTATTTTATAAGTACTTAGTTCTGAACATGTTATAACCTCTGGTCCCTCCAAATTTCGCGATGACAAATATACATTTTTATTCGAAGCTGCAAATACAAACAGAGACTTTTTAATATCAAGATTTAAGGAGTTTATCACTTTTATAAAATCCTTAGTTTTTGGTAACTTAAACTCAAAATCTTCAACAACAGTGATTGCCTTTTCTTTTGCTTTTAATGAAAGTGCAGATTTTCTAGCAAGTTTCTTTAATTTTTTATTTAACTTCAAATTGTAATCTCTCGGCTGAGGACCAAAAATTCTTCCTCCTCCTCTAAAAACTCCAGACTTAATACTACCTGCTCTAGCAGTTCCTGTCCCTTTTTGTTTTTTAATCTTTCTTGTACTACCTACTATATCAGCTCTTTCTTTTGCTTTATGAGTACCTTGCCTTTGATGAGATAAAAATTGCTTAACATCAAGATACAGAGCATGCTCATTTGGCTCAATAGAATAAATATCTTTGGGGAGTTGAATCTCTCTTCCCGTCTCTTTACCTTTTGAATTTTTAACCTTAAGCTTCATTATTTTTGTATTATTAAATAAGAATTATTATGACCAGGAACAGCGCCCTTAACAAGTAAAATATTTTTTTCAGGCATTACTTTCAACACTCTTAAGTTCATAACTTTTACTTTCTCTGCACCCATTCTGCCAGCCATTTTCATTCCTTTGAAAACTCTCGCAGGGTATGATGCCGCACCGATAGAACCGGGTGCCCTTAACCTATTGTGTTGTCCATGAGTAGCTTGACCAACGCCAGCAAAACCATGTCTTTTAACTACACCTTGAAAACCTTTTCCCTTAGAAATACCTGAAATATCAACATACTCACCCACTTCAAAATGGTCAACGCTAACACCATCACCTAATTTTAAATCTTCAGTAAAACCCTTGAATTCTGCAAATTTTATTTTTGGATGAGTTCCAGCTTTTTTAGCATGACCAATAATAGCTTTGGATGAATTCTTTTCAGATTTGTCATCAAATCCAAGTTGATGTGCTGAATAACCGTCATTCTGCTCTGTTCTTATCTGAGTAACAACACAAGGTCCTGCTTCAATAACAGTACAAGGTATGTTATTTCCACTTTCGTCGAAAACACTAGTCATTCCAATTTTTTTACCAATTAAACCAGACATATTTTATTTTTTCATTTTAAATAAATAAGGGTCAAAATAATTTAACCCTAAACTATTTTTTCCATTTTTCCATCGCCATCGCTCAGGACATTTTAATATCAGAAACAAATTTCTGATAATTTTTTTTAAACTTTAATCTCAACTTCAACTCCGCTCGGTAATTCTAATTTCATGAGAGCATCAATAGTCTTAGAAGATGTACTATAAATATCAAGTAATCTCTTGTAAGAACTTAATTGAAACTGTTCTCTTGATTTTTTGTTAACGTGTGGAGACCTTAGCACAGTAAAAAGCTTCTTGTGAGTTGGCAAAGGAATAGGTCCTGTAACAACCGCACCAGTACTTTTTACAGTCTTAACAATTTTTTCAGCTGAATTATCAACTAAACTGTGATCATACGATTTTAACTTTATTCTTATTTTTTGGCTCATATTATTATCAATTAAGAATCAACTGTTCCATTAGCTTTTTTTATAACTTCTTCAGAAATATTTGAAGGTGTTGATGCATAATGCGAAAACTCCATAGTAGATGTTGCTCTACCAGAGGATAATGTTCTAAGAGATGTTACATATCCAAACATTTCTGAAAGAGGAACATTTGCCTTAACAACTTTTGAACCAGCTCGGTCCCCCATATCATTTACTTGTCCTCTTCTTCTATTTAAATCACCAACAATATCACCCATATTTTCTTCGGGTGTAATTACTTCTAGCTTCATGATAGGCTCCATAATTACAAATTTTGCAAGTTTTGCCGCATTTTTAAATCCAATTTTAGCTGCAAGTTCAAAAGACAACTGATCAGAATCAACATCGTGATAAGAACCGTCCTTTAAAGTAACCTTCAAAGAATCAACCTCATAACCAGCAAGCGGACCATTTTGCATTGCCATTTTAAACCCTTTTTCTACAGAGGGAATAAATTCTTTTGGAACATTACCTCCTTTGA
>NTKO01000008.1 GCA_002457735.1 Bacteroidetes bacterium MED-G13
GCAAATAGATTGTCCAAATGGTAATAGTGGTTGTGATGATTGGGATAGGTTTGCAAATGTTAAAGTTAAAGACAACTCATCTGGAAATTGGTTTGAGATTGGGAGATATATAACTCCTTACTGGACAGGCACTCAAGTACTTGAAAGAGGATTAGAGTTTGATGTGACTGATTTTAAATTTCTACTAACAGGTCCTACAGAGTTGAGAATTTACATAGAAAACTGGACTGCAAAACCTGATATTATTTCAATTGATTTTGATTATGTGGTTGGAACTCCAGATTATCAAAACTATGAAGTCTCTGAAGTTTTAAATCTTCACTCGAATTCAATTGATTGTGTTCCTTATGGTGTCACACACAATGTAGACTTAGAGAAATCTATACTCATACCTGCCGAAGCTGAAAGTACTCATTTTAGAACAATTATCTCTGGTTGGGGCCATGCTACCCCAACCGATAGTGATGGCAGACCGTGTGCAGAGTGGTGCTATAGAACACATGAAATCAAAATAAATAATTTTCCAACATTTCAGCATTATATGGGGCCGATTGGGTGTCCATCAAATCCTATTAATGATGAACAGGAGCCTGGAAACTGGGAGCCCAACAGAGCGGGATGGTGTCCAGGAATGACAGTTCCGGTTAGAAAGGATAATATTATTGACATGTCTTTAAATGGATCTCCTTTTATTTTTGAATATGATTTTCAAGACTGGACAAGTAATGGAGCTGGTGGTAATGCATTTTACGCTATCTCTACATATGTAGTTGTAAAAAGTAATTCTGAAATTAATCCAGCAGTAATTCAAGACTAGATTGAAAATAGATCTGCAAACCGATATTCTTATAATTGGCGCTGGAATTTCTGGTATTGGTGCAGCTTGTCATCTTGAAAGAAAAAACAAAAATAAAAACTATATAGTTCTCGAATCTAGAGAAGAAATTGGAGGTACTTGGAGCCTATTCAAATATCCTGGCATAAGGTCTGATTCCGATATGTACACATTTGGTTATTCTTTCAAAACATGGGATAACCAGCAATCTTTTGCAGATGGCCCTAATATTTTGAAATATCTAAAAAGTGCTGTTGATGATTTTAAAATAAAGGACAAAATAAAATTTAATTGTAAAGTTAATCATGTTAATTTTAATAAATCGACAAATAAATGGACCATTAAATATTTTGATAAATCTAAGGATAAAGAAAGAATAATTGAAAGTTCAATAATCTTTTCATGTACTGGATACTATAATTACAAAGAAGCACACTTGCCTGAATATAAAAATTCAGAAAGTTTTAAAGGGAAAATCATTCACCCCCAATTTTGGCCTAAGAATTTTGACTACAAAAACAAAAAAGTTGCTGTAATTGGAAGTGGGGCAACAGCAGTAACCCTAGTTCCAGCATTGAGCAAATTTACTTCCAATATTGTTATGATTCAAAGGTCGCCAACATATATCGGAGCCTTTCCAAATAAAGATGCTTTGAGTTCATTTCTAAAAAAAATTCTGCCTAAAAAATTTGCACATAAATTAATCCGATTCAAAAATATTTTGCTGCAAATATTATTTTTTCAGGCATGTAAGATATTGCCTAAATTGACGAAAAAGTGGATTGTTAATAGCGCTAAAAAAAGACTTGGACAATTTCCAGTAAAGCCCCATTTTGAACCAAAATACAATCCTTGGGATCAAAGGTTTTGTGTTGCACCTGATGGAGACTTGTTTAAATGTATAAGGGATGGCAAAGCTGAAATTATAACTGACCAAATTGAGTCTTTTTACGATAATGGAATTAAATTAAAATCAGGAAAAAAAATAGAAACAGAAATAATTATTAGTGCAACTGGTCTAAAACTATTGGCATTTGGAGATATAAAGATAACGATTGATAATATGCCATTTAATCCTTCAAAGAGTACTACATACAAAGGATTGATGTTAAGTGGTTTACCCAATTTGATATTTTTTGCAGGCTACACGAATGCATCATGGACTTTAAAAAGTGATCTTACAAGTGAGTATTCAAGTAGATTAATGAAAATAATGGATAAAAAAAGTTATTCATCTTTTGTAGCTTTAACAAATGGAGATGAGATGGAAACCATTCCACTACTCAACTTGAACTCAGGGTACATAAATAGGTCTTCTAACATTTTTCCTAGGCAAGGTAGTAAACTTCCATGGAGGCTATACCAGAACTATTTCTTTGATTATAAGATGCTAAGAATAAATGGAATCGAAGATAAATTTCTATCTTTCAATTAATTAAATTAATGCAAATGAATACTAATCTTGTAATTGTGGTTTTTACTTCATTTTCATTTATCATTTATGGTATAAATTCATTTACATCTAACAGAATGGTCAATGAATATGTAAGATGGGGTTTTGGAAAGTATAGAAAAATAATTGGGTTAAGTCAAATCTTGTGTGGAACCGGGTTGCTAATTGGACTTAAGTGGTTGGTATTACTTCAATTTACATCATTGTCATTGATAATTATGATGTCATTAGCGATTTTAGTAAGAGTTAAAATAAATGATAATATTTCAGAAGTTCTTCCAGCAATTACTTACTTATTGTTAAGTTGTTTGATTTTTTTCAATACATTGAATTATAATTAAATACAATACTTTTAAAAAATGAACTGGAAGTGTAAACACACTTGGAAAAGATCAATTAATAATACTTTGTGGTGTTTGCTTGGTTGTTCAATTGGGGATTTTGGAACAATATTCTTTTTGCAGTCCATAGAACACACCTTTAGTATTACTACTGTAATGTCTTTAGCAATATTAAATGGGCTAATTTCATCCATTATTTTAGAAACTTTAATTTTACTGAAACAAATGAATTTTAGGAGTGCAATAAATACAGCTTTAGGAATGAGCTTTATTTCAATGATTGGTATGGAGTTATCAATGAATATCACTGATATTATTTTAACTGGAGGTGCTATGCTAACCTGGTGGGCCATCCCTATTATGTTGTTTGTAGGGTTTTCTACACCTCTTCCATATAATTACTATAAATTAAAAAAGTATAATATAGGATGTCATTAAATTTATAACTTTCTATATTTAATTTAAACTAATATTTAAATAGCTATGAAAAAACTACTGATTACTTTAATTGCTGCTTCTTTGATAAACCTCAGCTGTGAAAATTCAATTGCCGAAGCTTATAATCCAAATGAGATAATATTTGTAGTAGAAATGAATAGTAACAAAGGAAAATCATATGATGATATTGCAGAATTTTCAAAGTTCTATACTAAAGCAATTGATAAAAAAGAGCCTAATTCATTAGGCTGGGGGTTTTTTGATTCTGGTGAGCAAATTGTTTTAATTGAAAGATACTTAGACGGTGATGCAATGATGCAGCATTCAAAAAATATTTCTGAAGGAGGCATACTTGAAACTCATTTTGTAAAGTTTATGGAACATTTTACAATTAATAAAATTGACGTCTTTGGTAACGCTTCTGATGAACTAAAAGAATTTGTTAAACCTTTTGGGTTGCCCTTCTACTTTCACCCTGAATTTGCTAAATTCAGTAGAAACTGACAAATGAAAAAAATAATACTGTTTCTTTTTTCAATAACTATCATGCAAAACCAAAATCAAGATTTGATTAATACTTCTAAAAATATTGGTATAAATAATTGGAGCATTGTTAACGATGATGTAATGGGTGGTGTTTCTACTTCAGAAATAACTCTAAATGAAAAAAATAAATTAGTTTTTCAGGGTAATTTATCTCTTGAGAATAATGGTGGGTTTGCATCAATTCGATTAAATATTAGTGAAAAAAATCTGGATGATGTAAATTCTTTTGAGCTTAGATTCAAAGGCGATGGTAATATATACAAACTTAGGCTAAGACAAAACAATAGTCGTGTTTCCTATTCTTGTGATTTTAAATCCAAAAAAAACGAATGGATGGTTGTAAAACTCCCGTTAGAGAAATTTATAGCAACTTGGAGGGGGTATACTTATAAAGAATATGCTGATTTAGAAGCAGAAAAAATAACTTCATTAAGTCTTCTTATTTCTGACAAACAGCAAGGCCGTTTTAATTTAGAAATAGATTATATAAAAGCTGTAAAATGAAAAAGCTTAAACAATAAATATTTTAAAAACTCGAATGAGAATCATTGTTATTTTATTATCATTTTTAATTTTATTTCAAAGCTGTTTTAGTTATCGGACAGTAAATTACAGTGAAATTTCAGATGATAAAAAACAAAAGGTTGAAGTTGAAATGCTAGATAGAACAAAATTCAGTGGTCAATTAGTATCCACAGATGATAAATCAATGACTTTTGATAATAATGGGATCGAACAAAAAGTTCTTAAGAAAGATATTTATGAAATTAAAATCAAAAAGTTTTCAATTCTTAAAACTCTAGGTAAAATTGCCAAAGGAGGTGCCTGGGTAGCAGCCTCAGCAGGTATTCTTTTTATTTATGCTCTATCAAAATCTGATGGAATTCCATAATCAGCACCTTCATATAATAAATAATTTAAATTGAATATTATGAAAATAAAAAATGAAAAAGCTAAATTCTCCAAACAATAATCATTATATCTTTTTTTGCGCTGTTATCTTTGATGTGTTTTTCTTATATAATTTAATTCAATATATCCGTTTCGGACTCGATACACATTTATATGGGTTTCTTATTTCTTTAGGTGCTGGTATTATAGTTCTTATATATCTTTGGAAAAACAATTACTTCCCACGAAACGAAAACTAGAGTATGAAAAAAACAAATACTATTTGTTTCTAACAACAACCACAGTTTTTTTGTGAAATATGGTTTTTAGACTTTTTTATATTGCAACTGTAGATAGGATATTTAGAAAGAAATAATTCGGCTAACATAACATTGGAAATAAAGCTATCAGCTCCAAATTTATTTCTTAATGTAGAGCCAAATTCTTCAATAGTATATAACTTATTTTCAATACCTAAAGGATTGTTGCCACTTTCTTTCATATTATGAGTTCAGATTAAATTAAGGGAACTAAAGAACAGAAAAAAAGCAGCATATAAATTAATTGAAACAAATTTCTCTTTTTCATGAAATAACAAGTTGTATATAGTTTGAGTAAATAATCCAATGATAAACCATCCAAGGTAATTAGTAAATGGAACCATTAAATTTTTAAATCTCCACATATCTAATTTTGGGGCTACAGGCTCCATAACAAAATCCATAAATAACATTAAAAATGCCCCAATAATAACTGTCAATAGAGGGCTCTTATTTTTTGTTAAAAAAGTAGCGATATTTCCAGAAATAGCCGTCAGTATTATCCAATTTACTCCAATCAAAAAAGGCACACCAAATAACTTAAAACCTAGGTTGTTTCCATATTGATAATCACCAAAAATTAAACCATAATTTACACCTAAAATCTCTGTTACCATTCCAATAAAGAAGATTAACAAAATGGATATTGTTTGATGCTTTGATTTTAAATTAAAATTTAAAAATAAAATTATTGACATCAAATAAAGATTTAAAGAAGTAAAACCTGCAAAGAAATCTAAGTCATAAAATAACATCCCCAAGAAGCCAGAAATATGAACTAGCCAAATTATAAATATCGATATGTTTTTTTTATTGGCTTTCAATTAAATCAGAAACTATTTTTGATGATAAAATCGCCAATGGAATTCCTCCACCAGGGTGTACACTCCCCCCACAAAAAAATAGATTTTTTATTTTCTTTGTGAAATTTGGATGCCTCATAAAAGAAGACATAATATTGTTACTAGAGCTTCCATAAAGAGAGCCGTTAAATGAATTTGTGTTTGATTCTAAATCAATTGGGCTGTAAACTTTTTCCTTTACAATATTTTTTCCAATTTCAACACCTAGTGTTTTTTCAAGCTTATTAATTATTTTTTTTCTAGTAATCTTAATTTGTCTATCCCAATCTTGATTTAGATTATATGGCGAATTTATCATTACAAACCAATTTTCAGAATTTTTCGGAGCATCCTTTGACACATCCTTACATGAAATATTAACGTAAACAGTAGGATCATCAAAAATTTCCTTTTTTTCAAAAATTGCATTAAACTCTTCTTCATAATTCGAAGAAAAAAATATGTTATGTAAGTCTAATTCATCATAAGTTCCATTAATTCCCCAATAAAAAATTAGAGCGGAACTAGAACTTTCATTTTTCAAAGACCTATGCTTAAACTTCTGTTTTAATAATTCTTTATAGGTGAAATTTACATCAACATTTGATACAATAATATCAGACTCAATCACCTCATTATTTACTCTTATTTTCTTAGCAATATTTTTTTCTAAAATAATTTCATCAACATTACAATTAAAATGAAATTTTACGCCAACATGCTTAGCTAAATTAAATATAGCATTTGTTATTTCATACATTCCGCCATGGGGGATAAATGTCCCAAAATGATTTTCCAAATGTTGAATTAATGTCATCATTCCAGGTGTTTTGTAGGGTGACGAGCCATTATAAGTTGCATACCTGTCAAATATTTGTATTAGGTATTTATTTTTTAACTCGTCAGAATTCACCTCATTTAATGTTCTATTAATCTGGAAAATATTTAAATTAAAAAGGGCTTTAATTGTTTCAAGATTTAAAAAGCTAGAAAACCTGTGGAGTGATTTTTTCAGAAAAATCTTCTCCGTTAAATCATATTTTATTTTAGCTTTTTTTAAATATTTATTAACCACTGACTCTTCCACCTGAAATTTATTTTTAACCTCTTTTAAGAATTTTTTATTTTCTGAAAAAGCAGTAAATTTTGTTTTGTCATCCCAAAAATATTTACAATGTATTTCCTTTTTTTTGTAGTTAAAATAATCCCTGGGGTTTAGATCAAATAGTTCAAATAATTCATCAACTAAGAATGGCATCGTAAATAAGGAAGGGCCAGCGTCAAATCTAAACTCATCCAATTTGAAAGTGTTTAGTTTCCCTCCAGGCATTTTATTTTTTTCATAAACATCAACATCAAAGCCCATTGATTTTAGCCGAATTGCGGCAGATATTCCACTTACACCAGAGCCTATTATTGATACTTTCATTTATAAATAAAACTTACTTGCAATTTAAATGCCGTTTCTAATAACTCAAAGTAAAAAGCATTGTGAAATTCATAATTTTTTTGATAATTTTTTAAACTTTGTTTAAGTGTTATATGTATATCAAACATATACCATTATGTATAGCGCAACTTACTATAAACCATAAACAACTTTTTTACTAATTTTAACCCTAACTAATGAAAAAGATAAAACTATTATATAATGAAATTTAGTTGGTCTGAAACTATTTTATGGCTGTCCATATTGAGTCTTACAGTTACTATGAGTGCTGAATTTATTTCTGATTATATAGGTATTGATGCTTGGACAATACTCTATTTTGGAATTGGTCTTGTTGCAATTGCAGTGTTTTTAATAGTATTAAAGTTTAAAAAAAAGAAATGAAAAAGCTAATACTATTACTAAATCCACCTTCTTGTTTTAATCTTATATGACATGTATTCTCTCCCAAATTTTTCTGTAAGAAAAATTTCTTCTCTTTTAATTTGAAATCTATTTATCCAAAAATAAAAAAGGAAAGGGGTTGTAATTGAAAAGATATTCAAATAGAATATTGATGTTGATATAACGATCATCAACAAACCTAAATACATCGGATTTCTTGAATATTTATAGATTCCAGAGGTTATAAGTTTGTTAACTTTTTTAAACTTTATTGGATCAATTGTGGTTTTTGATTTTATAAACTTAAAAATTGGATTAGTTAAAATAAGCACCCCAATTAAAAGAATAATAATTGAGATTAAGTCTTGATTTGGTAAATGAATTAGATCAGTTTTTTTGGAAGAAAAAAAATTAGAAATAACTAAAGCCAGAACTAATATAGGTGGTGGTATTCTTATCATTTTTTAAATATCACAATAATGATTTTAAACAAAATAATAAATTTTTTATTAATTAACTATTTGCTAAATACAATGTATCGGGCAAAATACCACTTGTACAACCCCTATCAACTTACTATCTTGTTGATACACTAAACAACTAATTAATATGAAAAAGCTAATACTATTACTATTTATTCCAATTGTATCTTTTGGGCAAGGGCAAAAAAAAGTAATGAATCAAAATCCAATAATAAAAAAGAAGATGAAGATGCAAATGAAAAAAGAGCTTGATTCCAAGGCTTTTAGAATGAAAAAGAAAATTGAAAAAGAAATTATTGAAAAATGGGAAGAATATAGTAAAGCTTTTGAATATTCAGATTTTGTTAAAATAAAAAGTTATTTCACATTTCCTGTTACAATATCTCTTTTCAAAGATCCCTTTTTAATTTACAATGAGAATGAATTAATTAAATTCTACAAGAATATTAGGGCGAATGTTCAAAAAGGATATAAGTATAGTAAACTTGAGAAGTCAAGGTTAATTTGGATAGCTAAAGATATATGCGCTTTAGATGCTACATATTCTAGATTTAATGAAAGTTATGAAAAGGTTTTTACAGGAAGAGGAATTTATATGTACAAAAAAGTTGACGAGGCTTGGAAAATGTTCTCAATGTCAGGTATTGAAATGGATGATAAAAAATAGTATGAAAAGGTTAATACTATTACTATTTATTCCGCTTATAATTTAATTTACATATATTAGCACCACACAAAACGAATTGGTTTGATTAATTGCTATGGTTGGCTTTCTTTTCAAACCTTTTCATTTTTGTCTAGCAACTCACTATAAAACTTTTTCACTAACTTGTAAATGCACTTAACAAATCAAAACTTTATATGGGAACAAAAAATAAAGAGTTAATAAATAATATATCTCAAACAATTTCTAAAGAATTGAAAAAACCTAATGGAGGTAATAAGAAACTTATTGATACACTACAGAAGATTTTAGACAAGGCTTCTTAATTAATCATTATGAAAAGGCTAATGCTATTGTTATTTATTCAATCTTGATGGTTATTTGTTTTGCTTATAATGCTTTATAAGCCTTCTTATACCTAAAACAAAATAAATTGAACTAAGTCCAAGAATCCATACTGCCATTGTGGACTTATTCATTTCGTCTGGAATATTAAAATAAACCAGTATGGAAATAGAACCCATAACTAAATATAGTCTCCCAACATTTAATAAACTATACATCAATACTATTTTAGTATATAAAAATAAAAATTATATACTGAAAATACAACTGGTCTAACTATCCACTACTTATTATGCTATTTGGTTGTTTAAGTGATGTATATATATAATGTGTAGAGCAACATACGACTTGTAAAACCCTAAGCAACTTACTATCTTGCAGATACATTAAACCAATAATTATGAAAAAAATAATCTTATTAATGTTTTCATTTTTAGTTCTTAGCTCTTGTGTTGATGCAAGCCCTAATATTAAAATGGACAACCACATCAGTATTACAATTGACGATAACAATATTGATGGTATTCAAGGAGAGTGGAAAATAACATCAGATGAAATAGAAGAAGACGGGGAAGACGTTATAATTATTAGAATTGAAAAATCTGAATTAGAGTAAAGTTAGTACCAAAAAAATGGATAAACTTGAAAAACTCATATACTCTGTCAAATATTTACCTCATGTATTATATTTTGGATCTTTGGCATTAATTATATGTGATACGTATTTTTATTTTATTGGAGAAAGACAATTTCTTAATCAATATGTTCAAACTTTGTTGACTTTTACATTTTTTTATATGATATACTTGGCAGGTAAAAACTTAAAAAAGAATAAATGAATAAGCCAATAATATTTATACTCCTAATGTCATTAATGACAATTAGTTGGGTATTGATGTATTTCATCATAAAAGCATATTATAGGATTAATAATATTAGATTTACCTATGAAAAATGGTATCTGAATTGGAAAAAGGGTGTGACGTTAAGAGAAAAACTAATTTTGTATGCTTTAATTCAAGTTCCCCTAGGTATAATGTTGATGATATTTAGGCCTCTCTATGATGTTTTAGATGATTTCATATTTTGCATTATTTCATGATATTGATTGAAAGCTTAAATAGTATGAAAAAGCATATACTACTATTATTTATTACGCTTATCTCAACTAAATGATAAAAATTAAATATTGTCCTGTATGTGGATCATCTTCTTTTAATTCTTTTGCTAAGACAACTCCTCAAATGCACCATGATGATAAGCTATTCAATTTTGATAAATGTATCAAGTGTGATTTTGTTTTTCTGAACCCTAGATTAAAATTTAAGGATTTAAAAAACTATTACACTTCGAATTACTTACCATATCGGGGTGCAAAGGCTTGGGGGAAGTTTGAATGGTTAGTATCACAAAGTCAAAAAAGGCTAGATTTAAAGAGGGTTAAACTAATAAAAAATATTCATAGTCTTTCAGAGGAATCACTAATCTTAGATGTAGGTTGCGGGAATCCTACTTTTTTAAAGGCTTGTCAACAAAAATTAAAATGCAAGACTATTGGAATTGACTTTAACGATGCGGGTTGGAAAAATCAATTACATAATTTTAAAAAAATAAATTTGCAAGTTGGTGAAATCAAAGATCTGCCATCTAATCTCCACCCAGATGTTATTACAATGTGGCATTATTTAGAACACGATTATAATCCTTATGAAAACTTGAAGTCAATAAAAAAAATATGCAAACCATCAACTAAGCTTGTAATTGAAGTTCCAAATTTTGATTCATTAAGTAGAAAAAAATATGCCAAAAACTGGGCTGGCTGGCACACACCTAGACACCTGTCATTATTTTCACCTAATAATATTGATTTATTGCTTAAAAAAAGTGGTTGGAAAGCTACTCAGGTTTTTACATATGGCACTATGAATCCATATTTACTATACTGGATGAGTGAAATGGAAAAAAAGAGAATAAATTGGAATAAAAGTATGGAAGATGAATTCATAAGTTTTATAATTGGAATGATTAAGTTTTTTCCTTTGCGGTTTAAAGAAAAAAATTCTTCACTTGGCATAATGACAATTATTGCAAATCCAAAATGATTTTTAAAAAATCAATTGATTATTATCATCCCAAGTCCCAAGTGATTTATATGGGTGAAACCTTGAAAACAACTCTTCTTTATACCATTTATTTTTTCGAGTTTTTCTAATTGCCTCTTTGTGTTGTTTGCTTTTATAAGCATACTCCTTTACTGCATTAAAGTTTTTCCAAAGGCTAAATGTAGCCATTTGGACAACTGGAACCTCACCGATTCCTTTTGTATAGATCAAGCCTTTATTTCCGTCTAAAGGTTCTTGAGAAGTGGGAACATATTTCCAAAATCGAAATAGCCAACTCAATTTAATAGTTGCTCTTGTAATTATAGCAATAGGTTGATTAGGATCTAAATCAATTACTTTTTCAAAGGGGGTTTTATCAATCCAGGTTCCTGTAGAGGCAATATTTTTCATATATAGCGTATAAGTTTCTTTTGTATGATTTTTGTATTTTTTAATTAATTTTGAGCGATTAAAAAATTCATTTGCGGCTTCTTCCGATTTCCAAACTTGTATTAAGCTGTATACAGACCAATCCGGAAGTGGATTAAAACCTTTATCCTTACCGCTTCCCATTAGTCGATAAAATGAAAGCCCTTTGACTTTGTACAAGTCTTTGTGAGCAAGTAACATCATTATAAACGCCCAGATTTTATTTTGTAAGGATGAAAACTTAAAAAAAGAAATAGTTGTAATTTGTCTATTCATCTTAAATAATCCGATTATTTATAATTATGAAATAAAGATTTATTGATAATACAAATTTAAGGATATAAACTTAATATCAAATGATTTAGCAACTTAGGATATTACTTTAAACTAAATATTTATTAAAATTAAATTAGAATTTTTAATTTTGAAAAATGGATTCAATTTTAGAAAAAAACTTGTACTTATTTAAAGAACATTTAGGCCTTATAAAGGCACATAACAACTATGATATTTTTGATCCTGAAAGCAAAGAAATGATTCTTCATTGCAGAGAAAAAAACTTGAACATCTTTTACAAAATAGTTAGAATATTTTTAAAGGATTATAAAAGAATGACTCCCTTTGAAATTGAAATTAAAGGATTAACTGGAAAGAAAATTTTAAAGGTAAAAAAAGGCGTTTCATTTATTCTTTCAAAAATTCAGGTTTATGATGAAAATGATAATATTGTCGGAATTTTTAAACAGAGACTTTTTCCATTTGGGAATTATTTTGATATGCTTGATAAAAGTGAAAATCTTGTCTGTAAACTCAAAGGAAATTTCATCGGTTGGAATTTTAAATTTCTTATAGAAGACTCTGAAGTTGGAATAGTTACCAAAAAATGGGCAGGTATCGGAAAGGAAATGTTTACAAGTGCAGACAATTACATTCTAGAAATAAAAGATAAAGTTGAAAAAGACAGCCCACTTAGATTATTAATTTTAGCTGCTGTAATATGCATTGATATGGTTATTAAAGAGTAAGACGTGATATGAAAAAGCTAATACTATTACTATTTATTCCACTTGTTTCTTTTGGGCAAGAACAAAACATTGATGATAGTTATTATGATAAACATATTTCATTGAAATTCTGGACGGTTGATGGAGTGGAAAGAAATGCACTTGTTTATATTCCTGAAAAAGAGTTGTTAAAAAATACTCCATTAATTTTTGTATGGCACGGACACGGAGGAAGTGCTGAAAAATTTATAAAAAGATTCCCAGTTCATAAATTATGGAAAGAAGCAATAGTAGTTTTTCCTCAAGGAGTTAATTCAAAATCTCCTTGGGATATTAAAGCAGAAAAAACAGGTTGGCAATTTCAAATAGGAGATTACAATGACAGAGATATCAAGTTTTTTGATACTATGTATACATATTTTTCAAATACTTTTCCAATCGACGATGAAAGGGTTTATTGTACAGGATCTTCAAATGGGGGAACATTTACGTATATTTTACTACAATTAAGACCTAAGATTTTTGCGGCAGCGGCACCTGCAATTACTGCAAATATAGGTCTTGAAAATATATATGAAATGAGTCTACCTCCAATTCCAATCTTTCATACTTCTGGAAAAAAAGAAAACAGTTTTACAAAGCAAACAAAGTTGGTTAATTTTATAATTAAAGAAAAAAAAGCTGAATATGTTGGATATTGGAATGATAATATTCAAACTGAATATTACAAAAGTGATAAAGGGAATTTAGTTTGGTTTAAGCATAAGGATGGTCACAGATGGAGAACAAGAGACACTGAGTTGATAGCAAATTTTTTCAAAAAAAGTAATTAATGAATGATGTGAAAAAGCTAATACTATTACTATTTATTCCAATACTTATTATAGTTTTGATTTCTGAATATAATACTAATGAAACCAAAAAAAAATTAGATATAATTGAAAAAGAACTTGATGAGAAAATAAGAATTGCAAAAGAAAAAGACTCTTTAGAAAACATAAAAAACTAAACCAACATATGATATGAAAAAGCTAAATAGCTTTTAAAGTAAAGCAACTCAGTTCTTTATTAATTGTGAAAAAGGCTATTTCAATATATATTTTAATTACTTTTATAATGAAGCTAAAAATGAATTATGTATACAAAAAAAGATTATTGGATGCAGATTTTAATAGCATACATATTTTTGGCAATCGGAATTGTAATTATAAAATTTTTTAAAGAATACAGTTTATTAGGACTTCTTTTTTTAGGGTTCACTCTTTTGTGGATCATTAAAGCTGTTAAGGTGTTTCGATCGCTAAAAGACAAAAATGTCTATCCCAAAAAATTTATTCAACTAAACCGTTGGGCTAAGTGGAGTCTTGACCCAAAGAGATTTAGGTATGTATTTTTAATTTCACTCTTATTAGGGGCTGTAATTGGAATTTTGATTGTTCTTTATAAAAACTAATAAAATAATTAAAGAGCAAGAAACGATATGAAAAAGGATGAAAAAACAGCAGTTGGAATCATTTTTATAGTTACATTAATTTTAATTTTAGCTTTAGAGTATTCTAATTATAGCACAGAAAAAAGGCTTGAATTTGAAAGAGAAAAAGCTGAGGAAAGATTAGAGCTTTCCAAATTAAAAGACTCAATAGAATATAAAAAAGACTAATCAACATACGATATGAAAAAGCTAAAGAGTGCCAAATGAGTTGCCATATAGTTGCCACTTTTTATAAGGACTGCCATATAACTGCCAAAAAATTGTACCTTTAACTTGTAACTATTAAAAAAGAAGCCCCCGATTTCTCGAAGGCTTTTATCTGTGTAGTGTAGCGGTTAAGCTTGCTCCCCCTCTAAGACTCGAACTTAGGACCCTCTGATTAACAGTCAGATGCTCTAACCAACTGAGCTAAGGAGGAATTTATTAAGTGTGGGCAAATATATATATAATTTTTAAAATTTGATTTTATTTGTGAAGCTAAACTTTTAAATAAGAATATTAAATAGTTTATATATATCATTACCGTTTGCAAAAATGACTAATGTCATGAGAATTATAAAACCTATAATTTGAACTGTCTGAAGAAATTTATCTGATGGTTTTCTTCCAGAAATCATTTCATAAATCAAGAACATTGCATGACCTCCATCTAATGCAGGAATTGGCAGCAAATTTAAAACTCCCAACATCACAGATAATATGGCTGTTGTATTCCAAAATGCCCCCCAATCCCATGAAGGCGGGAAAATATTACCAATTGCAAGAAAACCTCCTAAGCCCTTATACGCTCCAGTACTAGGATTAAAAATTGCTACAAATTGTTCTAAATAAAACCCAAAAAATGATACAAAGTTATTTATCCCAACTTCAATACTTTCAAAAAAAGAATATTGGATAGTTGAAACTTCAAGTAATCCAAGATTTATATTATCTACCATTGATGCTCCGTGCATAATTCCCAATTTTCCATCTTCATCAACATTTAAGGTTTTTTGTATTGTAAAAGACCCGCGCAATAGCTCTGCTTCAATAGTTGTGTTTCTGTTTTCTGATAAAATAGGAATTAATTCATCTACATAATTGATTTTTTTATCATTAATTGAAGTTATAATATCACCTTTTTGAATATCATATGTTTTATTTAAGGAGCTATCCAAAACCTCCTGAATTACAAACGGCATTCTTAGCTCAAATGTTGTAGTGTTCTTTTGAGATGAAAGCCTGCCAAGAAAATCCTTGGGTATAGATATTTCTAGAAATTCTCCGCTTCTTTCAATTTGATAAACCGATGCACTAACAATAGATTTTCTTAGCTCTGAGTATGTTAAAAGCTCTTTGTTGTCTACACTAATTATTCTATCTCCAGTCTTGAATCCAATTTCGTTTAATATTGGGTTTTCAATTAGAAAACCATCTTTGATTGAGTTAAGTGGTATTGATGTTTTACCATAATTATAAGCTAATCCAATATAAATGACAATAGCGAGAATAAAGTTTATGGTAACTCCACCTAACATTATAACCAGTCTTTGCCATGATGGTTTAGTTCTAAATTCCCAAGGTTTTGGATCCTCTCTCATTTGTTCTTTGTCCATACTTTCATCTATCATGCCTGCAATTTTTACATAACCTCCAAGAGGTAGCCACCCTATTCCATAAACCGTTTCACCAATTTTCTTCTTAAAAAGAGAAAACTTGACATCAAAAAATAGATAAAACTTTTCAACTTTGATTTTGAAAAACTTTGCTGGCAAATAATGGCCTAACTCATGGAGGACAATTATTAAAGAAAGGCTTAAAAAGAATTGTACAGTTTTGATAAAAATCTCCATATGAATTTTTAAAAAGATATAGCTGACAAAAGTAGTCTAATAAAAATTAATTAAAAATATCTTCCTAAATTATTTTACCAAAAGGGATTTGTAAATATAGCTTTCAAAATTATCTAAACGAATAATATATTTTCCCTTAGTCAAAGTTGAAATTTTAATAGTATCTGAGTATGGGGTTTTTAATATTTTTTGACCATTAATATTAAAGATAACTATCTGATTAATTACAAGATTTTCGGGTTTAATTATTCTAAATTCATTTGATGCTGGTATTGGATAAATACTTACTTTCTGATGAATTAAATCTGTGTTCAAACCTAATGTGACAAGGTTGTTTTTTGAAATTATATTATTAAAAGGATCAAATTCTATGCTTTCTACATCAAAAGAAACGGGAAATGAAAAGAATTGATCATCTTGTGTTAAAATAAAGTTTATTAAAGACTCCTCATTATCAGAACCAATTAATTTGAGAGTTATTGGTCCTTCAAAGAAATCTACAGACGAATGACTTTGTGATTGTGAAACTTCTAGATTAAGATTCCCTTGAGAATTATGGCTCCAACTAATCTGATATGAAGGATAACCCTCCCCATATATCCAATCGCCAAAAAACTCAGTAACATCCTCTTCTGTGGATTCTTCAATAGTACTTTTCAAATCATCAGTTTTTGCATAACTATATGACAAATCTTCATCTGAAAGATAGTCTCTTAAGGATTGGAAAAAGGGTTCATCTCCTAATTTTTTTCTCAACATATGTAAAACCATTGCTCCCTTGCTGTAGGAAAGCCTGCTACTAAAAACTCTTGCTACCGTAGTATCATTATTTGAAATATATACTGAGCCCGAAGGTTGCGCAGTAATTGAATTAATCCTAGATTGTTTCCAGCTTGTAAATGAATTCTCTGCTTCAAAATTTTCAACAACTAAGCCAGATAAATATGTAGCAAAGCCTTCATTAAGCCAAATATCTTTCCAACTCCCACAAGTAATTTTATTTCCAAACCATTGGTGAGCTAACTCGTGAGCAATTAGTGAAGAACTAAAATTTCCCATGAAGGATATAGTCGTATGCTCCATTCCTCCGCCCCATCCAAATTGTGCATGGCCATATTTTTCATCAGAAAAAGGATATTCTTCAAAAAGCTCAGAAAATAGATTCATGATGTCTACAGTTATTTCAGTATTATTAGTTGCGTATTCTACTGACTCGGGATAAACATAGTTTACAATTTCAAATGGATTACCATTATTTTGAACCGTGTGGCTATAAACTTCATAATTAGTAATGGCAATGGCAATTAAATACGCCGGAATTGGATATTTGTGTTGAAAGTGTGTTATTTTATTCTCACCGATATATGCCTGACTTTTTTCTAATCCATTAGAAACAGAAATATATTCGTCTCCGTTAGGGTCTAATATAGGGCTCGTAATAAAAACATCAATCGAGTCAATTTTGTCATCTAATGATTGTTTGCAAGGCCACCATCCTTTAGCCCCATATGGCTCTGAAAGCGTCCACATGATAGGAGAACCATTATGCTCAGAAACCTCATATGATCCAAAGCCTGAACTAACAGGGTTCCCATAATAGGATACTTTTACAGAGTCCATTTCTCCTTGTAATATTATTTGGTCCAAATCAATAAAAAGACTATCATTTTGATGTATAAAAGATAATTCTGTATTACTGGACAATTGTATTACCTCAGTAACAGTCATGTTTTCCGAAAGATCAAAAACTATTTTATCCATATTTTCATCAGCTAAGAAAGAACTTGAAATATCCCCCGAAATAGAAGTTTGCGAAGGGTCTATATTCAGTTCTAACTTATGATACTTCAAATCATAATTTGATATCTGGATATTTGAAATAGTTTTAAATTTTTTTGTTGCAATTTTTGACTCAAAATCTGCAATGGACTCAATAGATCCAACTTGACAAAACAAATGGTTTGTAAAAACAAATAATAGAATTATATATTTATGCACAAATAAAAATTTTTCTAAATGTAATAATTAAAAAGCTAATCTATTGTATTTTTGCAATTCACAAAAAATAAGGTTTGAAACTATTTAGAAAAAAAGATTTATTAGTTTACCTAGGGGGGTTAGTATTTGCCTTAATTTCTGTTTCAATATTTTATTGGATCTTGAAGCCTCAAAAAACTCTTCCAGTATTTCAGCCTGCAACAGTAAACTTAAAACTTGTTGATTCATCCATTCAATATGTTTCGAAGTATCATAATATATCAGCCTTTTCATTGATAAATCAAAATGGAGATACTATAACTGAAAAGTTTTACAATGGAAAGATTTATGTAGCTGACTTCTTTTTTACAACTTGCCAAGACATATGTCCAATAATGACAAGGAATATGCATGTTCTACAAGAAAAATTAAAAGATGATGACGAAGTTTTATTGTTATCTCATACTGTAATGCCTGAAGTAGATAATGTTGAAACCTTAAAAAAATATTCAATGGATTATAATGTTGATGATAATAAATGGAATTTGGTTACTGGAGATAAAGAACAAATATATAATCTAGCAAGAAAATCATACTTAGCGGCTGAGGATGCTGAATTTAAAAAGTATGATTTGATACACACCGAAAATTTTGTTCTGATTGACAGAGAAAGTCAAATAAGGGGCTTTTATGACGGAACAAAAATTGATGAAATTAATTTGCTACTAGATGATTTAAAAATTTTGAAAAACTCATATAAATGAAAAAAATTATACACTTTTTATTGATTTTAAATTTAAGCCTCGTCTTTTCACAAGAGCTAATAATTGGGGAAGAAACAGTGGATCCAGGTATTGTATTCATTTTTGAAGGAGCCATAAAAGATCATGTTATCCCTAGTGGGCTGCACTTAAAAGAAGTTCAGACAAATATTCACATTGAAGCTCGTGTAAACTGGGATACAAAAAACACTCCCATCGGTACTCCTGGGGGAGGATTTGTTGCATATCTGCACATTACTGCAAAGATTACAAATGAAAAAACCGGAATTAGTACTTTTATTGATTTGTTGCCACATATAAATCTTATAGATAATTACCATTACGCAAGAAATATTTCTTTGCCCGGAAATAATGATGATTTATATTTAGTTGAATTTAATATTTTGCCTCCAACTCATATAGAATTATCCCTACACAAAGACTGGCTGGATAATTATGGTAAGACACTAATGAAAAATCAATATTTCAAATATAGAAATGTAGATTTTCAAGAAATTGCAAACAGTTCAAGAAGGTAAATTATCCTAGTGCAACATCTAAACACATCATCACAATAAACCCTGCAATTAAACCCATAGTTGCAATATCCGCATTTCCTCCACTTTGACTCTCTGGAATAACCTCCTCAACAACAATGAATATCATAGCACCTGCAGCAAAAGCTAGTGCATAAGGCAAAATTGGGTAAACAGAAATTACAATAGCTGCTCCAATAACTGCAAATATAGGCTCTACAATCGCTGAAAGCTGACCCCATTGCCAAGACTTGAATCTACTAAATCCTGCTCTTCTCATTGGCATAGATACAGCAAACCCCTCAGGGGCATTTTGCAAACCCATTCCAATTGCAAGAGCAATAGCTCCACCTAGCGTGATACCTAAATCCATCCCTTGAGCAAGGGCACCGAAGGCAACTCCAACAGCTAAGCCTTCAGGAATATTGTGTATTCCAATTGCCAAAACTAAAAGCTCTGTTTTTTTTAAATCAGTTTTTGGGCCTTCTGCTTGCTCTATTTTCTGAAAAAGATGCAAGTGCGGTATTTTTTTATCCAAAAAGTAAATAAAAAAAGCTCCAAGAAAGAATCCAATTGCAGGAGGTAAAAATGAAGGAAGGTTGGTTAATCCTAATTCATGTTGTTTTTCCACAGCGGTAATAGCCGGAGATAATAAAGACCAAAAGCTTGCTGCAATCATTACCCCACCCGTAAATCCTAGAGCTGCATCAAGAAATTTTCTGTTAGTCGATTTGATAAAAAAAACCAATGAAGCTCCCAGCGCAGTGAGAATCCATGTAAATAATCCAGCAATAAGAGCTTGTAAAATAGGGTTTTCTAAGTAATTGAAAAAACCCTCAAGAAGTTCTACTATTTTCTCCATAATCTCTGATGTGAAAATAATAAAACTAATATCATTATTTGTTAAAAGGTTATATATTTGTTCTAATTTATAATCATTTTAAATATGTATCCAGAAGAAATTGTTAAACCAATGCGTGAACAGCTTACTAGTCAAGGTTTCAGTGAACTAAAATCTTTAGACGATGTTGATAATATGATCTCAAAAAAAGGTACTACTCTTGTAGTTGTTAATTCCGTTTGTGGTTGTGCGGCAGCTAATGCCAGGCCTGGAGCTATTTCTAGTCTTTTAAATGAAAAAAAACCAAACCATCTTACAACAGTTTTTGCCGGTGTTGACAGAGAAGCTGTAGAAAAAGTAAGATATTACTTAGCTCCATTTCCGCCAAGTTCCCCAGCAATTGCCCTATTTAAAGATGGTGAATTGGTTCACATGCTTGAAAGACATCATATCGAAGGAAGGTCAGCAGAAATAATATCTCAAAATCTTGCAGGTGCTTACAATGAGTTTTGCTAAGTCAATTATTTTTTAAAGCCCCTATAGTAACTTTGTTTAAAAGTTTATTTAATTCAACTGTTTTAACTTCTCTTTCTTCATTGGGTTTAGCATAATTTTTTACAAATGTATACTTTAAAAATACAGGGTATTCTTTACTTGCTAGGTCATAATTTTCCAAATTAATCAGCCAAGTTCCTTGCATGTCGTCATCAATAAAAAAATCCTTAGAATTATAACCAAACATCAATTCATCTTCAATAGTGTTTTCATTTTCAATAGAGCTGTGGGTCCAATTAAAATACTTTGCGCTTGGGTCAACAAATTGGACATTAAATTCTGCAAATGGATCATTCCATTCGAATGTTATCCTGTAATCAGATCCAAAACTTTTCCATTTATCATTAGAATAAAAAGACTTTAATTCTCTGACTGTTTCAGATGAAAAAGTATTTGGGGTAAAATTATTTAATAGTAAATTAGAGGCTTCCGTATATAATATTTTTTGAAAATCTGGAATTTTGCTAATATCAATGTTTGACTCAATAATATAATTATACATAAATGAAGCAAGATTATATTTTCCTTGCTTTATATAAGCAAGAGCTAAATTCCTGTATGCTTGTACATTTTCAGGCTGTGTTTTTATTAATCTTCTATGAATCGTATTTTCGGTTTCATAATCTCCAATCTCGTCTGCAAGAAATGCAAAAGCTTTTAAAAGAATTGAACTATCCTTGTAGCTTCTGATAAAATTATAAGCAATATTTTTTGCTAAATCATGATCAATCTCATAAAAAAACTTATAACTATGTAGATAAAAAATGGGGTCAGAGCTATACAGTTCTTCAAGTGTATAAAAATTAGTCTGCAAGTCAACTAATGAATTGGAGGTGGATAATTTCTGTATATATGTTAATTGTAAATCATCAAGATTTAAAAGAGGAACATTTTCATTGTAAATATTTCCTTTAATTTTAATTAAGTCTTTATTTTTTATTTTTTTAGTCTTAGATAGTGACTTAAGCTTAATTAAAAAAACTCCACCTCGCCCCTCACTTCCATATCTGTTTGTGGCAGCAAGTGATTTTAATAAAGTAATACTTTGAATTCTTTGGGTGTCCAAAAAGTCAGGGACTGCTTTATAGATAATGCCTTCAACATCATAAATTGCAGCAGCTGGATTATTTATGGAAAGCGTACCTCCTCTTACATATATTTGATCTTCATTGTAAGTAACTTGGACATTACTAAAGCTTCTTCGTATCAAGTCAACCATTCGCGTGTTTGCAGGGGAAATGTCATCAGCACTAATTGATGAAACAGCATAACCAATAGTCCTTTTATTTTTTTTACCATAACCCGTTTCAAAATTTTCTAGATTGTCCAAATAACTATTAATGGTAACTTCGTCTAAAATTTGAGAATTTGTTTCTAATTGAATCTTGTTGTTTTCAAAATTTTCAATGCGAATTATTTTTTCATTCATCCCAAGGAAATTAATAATTAATTCATCCTTTAAATCTGCAGAAATTTTAAAATTTCCGTTAAAATCAGATCTTGACTCAACATATTTGTTTTTCACTTTAATAATAGCTCCTTGAATTGGAGTTTCTGCAGAAAAAATTCTTCCTGAGACAAGTTGATTTGATTCATTTATTTTATCACCAATATATTTACTACTTCTTTTTAAATAAAACTTATTGGTGTTTTCTAAAAATGAATAAACTCGACCCAATTTAACCGAAATTGTATTGTATCCTGGGCTTGTAATCTTTAAGATTGTTTCAGGATCAACTTTGCTTTGCAAGAAAATCAAACTAAATTTTCCTTTCTCATCACTAAGTGTGCCTAAATTGTTATCTGCTAATTCTATTTGAGCAAAAGCAATTGGATTATTATTAGAAAAATCTAAAATAAATGCATCAATTGTAACTTGCAGGTCTTTGTTTGTTTGAGATAAACTAGTAGATGTTAAAAAAATAAAATAAATAGATATCAATAATATTTTTTTCAAATCAAAAAATATATATTTAGTTAAAATTGGGTTTTCTTTTCTCAATAAACGCTGAGGTTCCCTCTTTGAAATCATCTGAATCAAAACATTTTGAAAAATTAAAAATTTCATCAGAAAAATTACTAAATCCCTCCTTATAATTAGAGTTTAAAGATTTTATCGCATGCTTTATCGCGTTAGGAGAATTTACCATTATCTTACTAGCAAGGTCATTACAAAAATCGATAAGTTTTTCTTTTTTAACCATATGGTTAATTAAACCAAAAGATTGTGCCTCCGTAGCATTAATCATTCTTCCTGTAATTATCATCTCCATTGCTCTTCCCTTTCCAACCAAGAGTGGTAATCTTTTAGTTCCACCATATCCCGGAATAATGCCTAAAGAAACTTCTGGCAGCCCCATTCTTGAATCTTCAGAGGCAACTCTAATATGACACGCCATTGCTAGCTCTAATCCACCTCCAAGAGCATAACCATTTATCATTGCAATAATTGGTTTAGGAGAGTTCTCAATAACTTCAAAGAGTAATTTGTTTCCAGTTTCAGAAAAAGTATATGCATTGCTAGAATCGTATTTCATAAACTCCTTAATATCTGCACCTGCAATAAATGCCTTATCACCAACACCCGTAATAATTATACATTTAGTTTTATCATTATTTATACTTAAATTAATCCCCTTAGCAATTTCTTCTAAAGTTTTAATGTTCAAGGAATTTAGATTATTAGGTCTATTAATAGAAATAGTCGTAATGTTATTTTTTGTATCAATTAGTAAATTTTTAAATTCCATAATTTATATTTTTGGGAATTTTACCTCAAAAGTGGTCCCCTTATTCTTTTTTGATTTAAATGAAATTGATCCGTTATAAGCTTCTAATATACTTTTGATCATTGATAATCCTAACCCCATGCCACTTGATTTAGTTGTAAAGTTAGGTTCAAAGATCTTTTCCGTATCAGACTTTGAAATTCCATAACCATTGTCTGAAATTAATATTAACACCTGTTTAGCATTTTGACTTATACTGACTTTAATTTCAGGAATTTTGTTTTCAGGAATTGCTTGAAACGCATTCTTTAGTAAATTGGTTGTGATACGAATTAATTGTGTTCTATCAAAACTGGCTTCTATTTCTTTGTCTTCACATTTAAATTCTATAAAATCTCTATTAAATATGTCCAAAGCAACATCAACTATTTGAATTACATTTAATTTCTCTTTTTTTGGTGTAGGCATTTCAGCAAAATCAGAAAAAGCAGTGGCTATTGAACTCATTGTATCAATTTGCTGAATTAAAGAGTCAGAAAATTCTTTTATTTTTTCTTTACTAAATTCCTGCCCTTTGCTGTAAGATCTTTCAAAAGTTTGGATACTTAATCTCATTGGGGTTAGGGGGTTTTTAATCTCATGTGCTACCTGTTTTGCCATTTCTCTCCACGCTGTCTCTCTTTCACTTTTAGCAAGTTTTACAGCACTTGATTTAAGCTTATCAATCATTGTATTATATGATTCTACAAGAGCA
Organism: Bacteroidetes bacterium MED-G13; assembly: GCA_002457735.1. Taxonomy (GTDB): domain Bacteria; phylum Bacteroidota; class Bacteroidia; order Flavobacteriales; family Flavobacteriaceae; genus MED-G13. The sequence continues at coordinate 24,004 of NTKO01000008.1, forward strand.
ACAACTTCTTTTGGTGTGTTATGATTTTCAATTTTTATATTTTTATCAGTAAGACGTGTTTGTTTAATTGTTTTTCCAATTGCGTCAAGGGACTTTGTAACAAAACTAGAAATAAAAAAGGCTATTACAAATGCCACTAAAATCATATTTCCATGCACAAAGCCAAGCCTGATTAAAAAGCTACTTCTTTCCTCTTTACTCACAGTGTCATCGGCAAAATAAGGAATATAAATAATTCCTAAAGGTTTATTTTCTAAGGATAAAACTAAGTTATATGAAGGTTTAAAATAGCTGTTATTTTTTTCCTCCTGCATATATCTGTTTGATGAGTTTTCAGAAAAAAAATTAAGAATATTTTTATCTAACTCTGTTTTACCGGGTATTCCCTTAATGGCAGTTGAGCTTTTGATTAAAACCCCATCTAAATTATAAAGTTCAAATTCCATATTATGAACATCTGCCATTTCCATGACTGTAGAATCAGATAAAGATTCTAAAGTTAAGGCTAGAGATTTTTTTACTTCGTACTGAATATCAACCAACAAATTTTTCTCTTTTCTCTCAAGTCTGTCTTTGTGATACTCAGAATTTTGTTTATTAAACTGATATAAGGTTACCCCTGCAATCATAATGGATTCGACAACAACAAACACCATCATGTAAAAGAAGATTCTTGAACTTAAGGAGACTTTATTTTCTTTTGATTTTTTCAAATGAAAATTAATTTTAGTTAGTAATAAAATTAACGATTATTTATTTCTCAATTTGATTTAATCAACTAAATCGGGAAAAAGAGGGTTTTATAATTCCTATATTTGCAAAAAACACAAATATGAAAAAAGGATTAAAGTGGCTTGCAGGTACTTCCCTATTTTTTATTTTTTTAATATACTTACTACAGGTTGATTACATATTTAGTGGAATCAAAACTATTTATTTCACAGGAAATAATACAGCATTTATTTCAGATTATAAATACTTTGATAATAGAAAAATAATAGCCTCAAGTCCTGAGCCCTGGTTAATACACAAACAATACAACCAAATTGAAGCGTCTGAAAAACTGAAGGAAATTAATCAAAAAAGAAAAACAAAGTCATTTTTAGTTATTAAAAATGATAGTATAGTTTTTGAAAAATATTATGATGGTTACAGCGAATCAAGTATTTCAAATTCCTTCTCTGTGACTAAGAGTGTTGTTGTAAGTATGTTGTGGAAAGCGATAATGTTAGGATATATTAAGGGGGTTGATCAGCCCGTTAGCGATTTTTTTGATGAATATAAAGTTGGGCTGGCATCTAAGTTGACAGTAGGCAACTTAGCTTCCATGTCCTCAGGAATGGATTGGAGTGAAGAGTACTATTCCCCATTCAATATCACTGCTGAAAGTTATTTCACAAAAGACCTAAGGCCAGTAATATTAAACAGAAAAATAATAAGTGAGCCTGGAAAAATATTTAAATATTTAAGTGGAGATACACAGCTTCTGGGAATGGTAATTGAAAAAGCAACACAATCAACATTAAGCGAATTTTTGGAAAAACATTTTTGGAATCCAATGGGTGCTGAAAATACAGCACTTTGGCAATTGGACAGCGAAAAAAATGGAATGGAAAAGGCCTATTGCTGTTTTTCAGCTTCAGCTAAGGACTTTGCAAGATTTGGAAAACTTTACATTAATCATGGAATGTGGAATAACAAAAAAATATTAGATTCCTCTTACATCAACTTATCTCTAAATCCAGTGTTTGAAAAAAGCCCTTATTATGGATATGGTTGGTGGTTGTATGAATTTAAGGGTAAAAAAGTTTTTACAATGAATGGACACAGAGGACAATTTGTTATTTCTTTCCCAGATGAAAATATAATTATCGTAAGACAAGGTGAATTTAATAATAAAGTTGAAGAAGGTAACGGAGCCAGCGATCTTCAACACTACATCGCAGAAGGTTATAAAATTGCTTCTTCAACAAATTAATTCTTGAGACTAAAAAAACCAATATTAGAAATAAAAAAACTGAGTATTCGTCTCAAGAAAAATCCTGCAAAAAAAATAATTGATGATGTTTCATTTGAGCTATATGAAAATGAAATATTTTCAATAATTGGGGAGTCGGGAAGTGGAAAGAGCCTTATATCAATGAGTATATTAAAGTTGTTAAATATGAACAACTTTTTAATTTCTGGTAATATTCAATTTGAGGGAAATAATTTATTGGATATTGATTACGGCAATATAAAAAATGTTCGGGGTAATAAAATCTCTATGGTTTTCCAAGAGCCTATGACAGCTTTAAATCCTACCATGAAAATTGGAAAACAAATCTTTGAAAGCTACAAAACGCATTTTCCCAATAATTTGATTGAGATAGAAAATAAAATAAATTTTCTTTTAAAAAAAACAAGGTTAAATACCATAAACAACCTTAATGAAAAATATCCACACGAACTTTCTGGAGGACAGCAACAAAGAGTAATGTTAATTATGGCTCTGTCATGTAGTCCAAAAATTTTAATTGCAGATGAACCCACAACAGCTCTAGATATTACAATTCAAAAAGAAATAATCTTAATATTAAAAGAGTTACAGAAAACCGAAAACCTTTCGATAATATTTATTTCTCATGATTTGGGTTTAGTAAATAAGTTTTCTGAAAGGTTATTAATCTTAAAAGCTGGAAGAATCGTTGAACAAGGAAAAAATGAATTGATATTTAGATCTCCAGAAGAAAAATACACCAAAGGATTAATTTCTCTCTACGCCAAAAACAAAAAAATAAACTTAAAAATTTCTGATTATAAAAATCAAAAAATATTATCGGTGAGAAACTTATATAAATATTATTCAACATCTAAAGGTTTGTTTTCTAATAAAAATGATTTCTGTGCACTAAAAAATATAAATTTTGATGTTTTCGAAGGCGAAACATTGGGAGTAATTGGAGAGTCTGGAAGTGGCAAGAGTACTCTTTCAAATATTTTATTAAAAGTATGTAATATTGATCAAGGAAATGTGTATTACAAAAAACAAAAAATATCTGAATTGAATGGAGAAAAATTAGATGAATTCAGAAATCAGGTTCAGGCAATTTTTCAAGACCCCTCCGCTTCATTAAATCCAAATCAAACCGTAGAAAAGATTTTGTCAGAAGGTATAAGTTACCATAAGATTTTACAATCAAAAAGTCAAATAAAATCCAGAGTAATTGAGCTGCTTGACAATGTAAACTTGAATGAAGGTTATTTAAAAAGATATCCTCATCAGCTTTCAGGAGGGCAAAAACAAAGACTTTGTATTGCTAGAGCAATTAGTTTAAATCCAAAATTAATAATCTGTGATGAAGCTGTCTCAGCCTTAGATATTTCTACTCAACATACCATCATCAAACTTTTAAACAATCTAAAAAAACAGTTGAAATTAAGCTATATTTTTATAACACATGATCTTTCTGTGGCTAGGCTGATTGCAGATAGAATATTGGTCTTAAAAAAAGGGGAAATAGTAGAACTAAATAGCGCCGAAAAAGTTTTCAAGAGCCCAAAAAATAGTTACACAAAAAAACTCATTTCTGTGCTGCATTAATAATTATGATTTAAAAATCAATATCCTGAATCTCTTGATCAGTAGTTTTTCCAGAACCAATACTGTCAATCACAAACTGATTACAGTCAAGCTTAATATTCAAAATCTCTGGTTTTTCGAACGGCTCTTGAGAAATCATAAGTGTTGAGTCAAGATAAATATTTCTCATGTAGTTTGCCCATATTGGTAAAGCCATTGTTGCCCCTTGTCCGTATGCAATATCTTCAAAATGTATTGCTCTATCCTCAGCGCCAACCCAAACACCAGTAACCAAATTAGGAACCATTCCAATGAACCATCCATCACTCTGATTTTGAGTTGTTCCAGTTTTACCAGCTATAGGATTTTTAAATTCATAAGGGTAGCCTGTAACAACTTTTTGATATGCTCTATTATATTCATCTGCACCAACTGTTCTAAGCCTTGTACCCGACCCAGCAGTGGTCACGCCCTCTAATAAATTTACAGTAACATATGCTGCTTCCTCACTTAAGACATCTTTTATTTTAGGATTTGATTGAAAAAGAATTGTTCCGTTTTTATCTTCAATTTTTTCAATAAAAGTAGGAGTTGTATAAACCCCTTTATTAGCAAAAGTGGAATATGCTGCTACCATTTCATAAACACTTAAGTCGGGAGTTCCAAGGGCTATTGATGGAACAGGAAAAATTTTCTGTTCAATACCCAAGTCCTTGGCAAGGTTTGCAACAATCCTTGGTCCAATTCTATCAATCAACCTGGCTGTTACAGTGTTTACAGAATTCGCAAGAGCATTCTTTAGAGTTCTTGTTTTTCCATATTTATCTCCTGAATTTTTGGGGCACCATTTTTCAATATTCCCAAATTTATTTTTTTCTACACAAAATTGACTATCTGGAAAAGTATCACATGGTGAAAGTTTTAATTGATCAATAGCTGCTGCGTAAACAAAGGGTTTAAAAGTTGAGCCAATTTGACGTTTTCCTTTTTTTACCATATCATATTGAAAATGCCTATAATTCATACCTCCAACCCATGCCTTAATTTTTCCGTTTGTAGGATCCATTGACATCATACCAGGTCTAAAAAAGGATTTATAATACTTCATTGAATCGATGGGAGTCATAACTGTATCTATTTCTCCATTCCATGAAAAAACTGACATTTTCACAGGCTCATAAAAAGATTCTTTAATCTCTTCTTCATCTTTACTTAAATCATATTTCATTTTTCTCCACCTTTCAGATCTTTTCATTGACAACCTTAAAATAGTATCAACAGCTCCTACAGTTAAATCTCTAAAAGGAGCAATGGAGTCATCAACTTGTTCATTTTGTTCAAAAAATTCTTTTTGCAGCCTTGGCATATGCAGGCTTATAGCTTCTTCAGCAATTTTTTGCATCTCATAATTTATAGTTGTATAAATTTTTAATCCATCTGTGTTTAAATTGTATTTAGATCCATCTGGCTTTCTGTTTTCACTAGAATTTACCCAACTTTTCATATAGGATCTCAAAAACTCCCTGAAATAAGTTGCAAGCCCCTCACGATGAGATTCTGGAGTATACTTTAAATTCAGGGGTTCCATTTTCAGTGAATCAACTATTTCTTTGTGTAAATAATTGTATTTTTTCATTTGATTTAGCACAACATTTCTTCTGTTTTTTACGCCAACGGGGTTTCTGTGTGGTCGCGGATTATACAAAGAAGAGTTTTTAAGCATACCTACAAGAATTGCAGACTCATTTAAATTAAGCTCAATTGGTTCTTTACCAAAATAAATCCTTGCGGCACTTCTTATGCCATCAGCATTATTATTAAAATCATATATATTTAGGTATTGAGTAATAATTTCATCTTTGGTATATTGTCTTTCCAATCGAACAGCAATAATATATTCTTTAATTTTTTGGGAAATCCTTTCAATAATATCCCTTGATCCTTCCCCAGTAAATAGTTGTTTAGCTAACTGCTGAGTAATTGTACTTCCCCCTCCATCTTTACCAAATTTTATTATTGCACCAAATGTCCTTTTAAAATCTATACCGCTGTGTGAATAGAATCTTATATCTTCCGTGGCAATTAAGGCATCAACAAGATGGCTAGGTAGTTCTTCAAATGTTACAGGTGTTCTATTGTCATTAAAGTAGTACTTACCTAAAGTTTTTTTGTCAGATGAAATTATTTCAGATGCCAACTTAGTTTTTGGATTCTCTAATACTTCAAGGTCTGGCATATCTCCGAAACCTCCAACTGAAGCAAAATAGAAAAGCCCCAAAACAATAAAGATTGGTGTTATAACTATTAGCCAAAGAATAAAAGAATAAAATCTAAATTTTTTTTGAGATAGCTTTTTACTTTTTGACATATTATTTATCTTTTTCAAATTTATATCCTACGTCTAAAACTCCTTCCAGCTTTTCAACTCCAATTGTTTCATTTACATTTCTCATAGCATGTTCAATATTAATAAAATAATTTTCTTTTGACATAAGTTGAAAATCAATTTTATGAAGTAAATTTAATTCGTTAATATTAATCATTTTGGAACCAATAAGTTTTCCGAAATTATCAGCAACCTCATACTCAATTGTATCTCTAGAAATTGTTTCACTTGAATTACTAACAGTGATTATTACAAAAATATTGTTATATCTATATTTTTCATTAAGTCTTAAAATCAAATAAGAATTAGTATGTATTAGTTTATCTTCATTTTGAAAGAGAAAATTTTGAATAGAATCTTTTTGCCAGGCTCCCTTAATCGAATTGTATTTAATAAAAATTGGGTTGGGTTCACATGAGAGAATACAAATAAACATTAAACAAATTAATACTTCTCGCATCATTTAATTAATTCGTGAAACTTTTGTTGTTCGGCCCTTTTTAAAAATATCATACTTTGTTTTTTTTCCCTTTCTCAATACCTTTTTCTCATCAAAAGGTTTTCTAAAAGTTTCTCTACACTCATAGGAGCAACAATTTTCCATTATTTCTTTGCAATCATTACATTGGATGAATAATAAATGACAGGCATCATTGGCACAATTAGTATGAATGTCAAAAGGGGTTCCGCATTGGTGGCAATTTGCAATAACTTGTTTGCCAACTTCTTCAGCCATTCTACCGTCGAAAACAAAGTTTTTCCCAATAAAATTATTTTCTAAACCCTGCTCTTTGACTTGTTTTGCATATTCTATAATTCCGCCCTCAAGTTGGTAAACATTCTGAAAACCTTTATGTTTAAAATAAGCGCTTGCTTTTTCACATCTTATTCCACCTGTACAATACATTAATAATTTCTTATTTTTTTTGTTCTTTAGAATATCTCTTTCAATTATACTTAATGAGTCTCTAAAAGTGTCAACATCAGGGCAGATTGCTTCTTTAAAATGTCCAATTTCACTTTCATAGTGATTTCTCATATCCAATACTATAGAGTTTTTGTCTTTCATATGATTATTAAACTCTTTTGCATTTAAATGTTCTCCTTTTTTTGTTACATCAAAAGAATTATCATTTAATCCATCGGCAACAATTTTATTTTTTACCTTAATTTTTAGCTTTAAAAAAGATTTCAAATTGTGTTGTAATGCTACATTAATTCGAAGATCCTTCAAAAAATAAATTTTCATTAAATGATTTGAAAATGTATTCAAATTTTTCTTAGGTAAAGAAAGTTGGGCATTTATACCCTCATTTGCAATATAAATTCTTCCCAAAACATCAATGCTATTCCAAAAAATGAAAAGATCATCTCTAAGTTTTGACGGGTTTTTTATACTTGCATATTTGTAGAATGACAATGTAATTCTCTCTAAATTTGAAGCCTCTAATATTTTTTCTCTCTCATTAGAGCTGAGTTTGTTGTACAGTTGCATGCTATACTGTTTTAATTAATTACAAAAGTAGATAAAAAAGATAAAATTCATCCTTTCTTATATTGTATTGTGTTAAAAGATGTCATAAATTAGTAATGAAAATTAACTACTATGGGGAACGAAAAAGAAGACAAACTTAAAGCCTTAAAATTAACGCTTGACAAACTGGATAAAACATATGGAAAAGGAACCGTAATGAAAATGGGTGATAGACCAGATGAAAATGTTGAGGCCATATCATCTGGATCCATTGGACTTGACTTAGCTCTGGGTGTAGGCGGTTACCCCAAAGGCAGGGTTGTTGAAATTTACGGACCCGAATCCTCTGGAAAAACAACGCTAACATTACATGCAATTGCTGAATGTCAAAAAAAAGGTGGCATAGCTGCTTTCATTGATGCTGAACATGCTTTTGACAGGTTTTATGCAGAAAAATTAGGTGTAGATATAGAGAATCTTATCATCTCTCAGCCTGATCATGGTGAACAAGCTTTGGAGATTGCTGATAACCTGATCCGCTCTGGCGCAATTGATATGGTCATTATTGATTCAGTCGCTGCTCTTACGCCAAAAAGTGAAATTGAAGGTGAGATGGGTGACTCTAAAATGGGATTGCATGCAAGACTAATGTCTCAGGCATTAAGAAAACTAACAGGCTCAATCAGTAAAACTAATTGCACAGTTTTTTTTATTAATCAATTAAGAGAAAAAATTGGAATCATGTTTGGAAATCCAGAAACTACAACAGGTGGAAATGCACTTAAGTTTTATGCTTCCATAAGAATTGATATACGAAGATCAACTCAAATTAAAAGCAGTGATGGAGCAGTAATTGGTAATAAAACTAGGGTAAAAATTGTAAAAAATAAAGTTGCTCCACCATTCAAATTAGCTGAATTTGATATTATGTATGGGGAAGGTATCTCAAAGGTTGGAGAAATAATTGACCTTTGTGTTAATGCTGAAATTATTAATAAAAGTGGATCATGGTTTAGTTATGAGGGAACCAAATTAGGTCAAGGAAGAGATTCTGTAAAAGCTTTGCTTAAGGATAATCCTGATCTTTGTGAAACACTTGAAAAAAAATTAAAGGAAATTTTTTAAGAGGTCTCCAAATCTGAAAGTATTAAATCCCTTACTTTATTACATAATGTATTGACATCTTTTCTTGTCATATTTTCAGTAATTATTGGATCGTGAATTTTAACCCTCAATTGGCCAGGGCTTCCCTTTGATCCAGCTAAAAGGCCACCGTAACTCCAAGGAAATCTTTTCTTATTATCTAAAAATGTCATGGGGACAATAGGTATTTTGTGGTCGATTGCTATAGAAAATGCACCATGTTTGAATGGCCCCAAGTTTACATCAAGAGAGGGCACCGTACCTTCAGGAAAAATCACTATACTAATCCCTTCCTTTAATTTTTTTTCGGTTTGTACAAACACATTTTTTTTGCTTTCGTTGCTTGACCGATCAACTAAAATCATAGTTTTTTTATAGACATAACCAAAAAATGGAATTTTTTCTAATTCTTTTTTGCCTATGAAAACTAAAGGATGATTTCTAATGGATGAAACCATTAACATGATATCAATCATTGAAACATGATTAGCAACAAAAATATAAGGTGATCCAGGAGACAAGTTAATTTTACTTTCAACTTTTGGGAACATTCCCATTCCAAATAAGACTAAATCAGACCAGAATACAGCCATTTTAGAAAATTTTTTAAATAATTTAGGATTTAGAGCAACAAAGAAGAATGATGGAAATAAAATTAAAATTGTGAGAACTAATACTAATAAATAAAACCAAATATTATAAAACGCCCAAAAAATATATTTCAATGCCTTCACAAGTTTCAAAACTAATTAATTTATTTTAATAAAAGGGTTAACTTTGTTTTATGGGTGAAAAATTAAAGAGAATTCTAACGGGCGTACAAAGTACGGGAGTTCCTCATCTTGGCAATATCCTAGGGGCTATTATTCCTGCTATTGAATTTTCAAAAAAAGAAAATATTAAAAGCTATTTGTTTATTGCAGATTTTCACTCTTTGACTCAAATTAAAAATTCTGAAGAATTAAAGAAAAACACATTGTATACTGCTGCAGCTTGGTTAGCTTGTGGATTAAACCCAGACAAAACAGTATTCTATAAACAAAGTGATATTCCACAGGTATCTGAACTAGCTTGGTACTTAAGCTGTTTTTTTCCGTTTAAAAGACTATCATTAGCACATAGCTTCAAAGACAAACAAGATAGGCTAGATGATGTCAACGCAGGGTTATTTAACTATCCCATGCTTATGGCAGCTGACATATTAATGTACGATGCTGATGTAGTTCCAGTAGGAAAAGACAACCTACAGCACTTAGAAATCACCAGAAATGTGGCTAACAGATTCCATAATGTTTTTGGAAATACATTTACATTACCTGTCGGCCATTTACAAGATGATACAAAATTAATTACTGGAACGGATGGAGCAAAAATGAGCAAAAGTAAGAACAATATAATTGATATTTTTGCAGACGAAAAAGTTCTAAAAAAACAAATTATGTCAATAAAAACGGACTCCACAGCAATTGAAGATTCTAAAGATTGGAAAAACTGTAACCTCTTTAAAATTTATAGACTACTTGCAAAAAAAGATGAAATTGAATCAATGAAAAAAAATTATGAACTTGGGGGGTATGGATATGGTCAGGCTAAAAAAGAACTACTTAATCTGATACTAAAAAAATATGAACTTGAGAGAGGTAGGTTCCAGCATTATATAGCTAACGCAGACAAAGTTGAAAAGATATTAAAAGATGGTGCAAAAAAAGCAAATGTAACTGCTGATAAAGTTTTGAATAGAGTGCGTAAAAAATTAGGTTATTAAATAAAGAGTTTAATATTTTTTATATATTGATATATATTATTTTGAAATGAAATTCAACAACCATATTTTTCCATTATTAAAAGAATACGACTGTGTTGTAATTCCAAATTTTGGATCTTTTGTTTGCAGAAATATCTCCGCAAAATTTAGTGAAAATCGTTCAAAGCTACTCCCTCCAAATAAAGAAATTGTATTTAATAAAAACTTGAAAAAAAATGACGGCGTTTTGGTAAAAAATATTTCAGAATTAAAAAATATTTCATACTCTGACGCAGAAGAAAAAATTAATTCATGGGTTAAGAAAATTAACAAGAAAATTAACAAGGGCAAAAGTATTGCATTTGAAAAAATAGGTTCCTTAAGAAAAATTGACAAGAATTTCATTTTTGAGCCAAACCATAATAGTATATTTCTTAAAAGCTCTTACGGTTTGTCGGCAGTGCATACTCTACAAATAAATAAAACAAAAATAATTAAGCCTTCTTTTAATAATACAATGCTTAAATACGCTGCAATTTTAATTTTGTTTGTTTCCTTTTCTGCAATTGCTTTAAATTCTTATTTTGATTCTGTAAAAAATTTTAACGAAAACTCTTACTTAGTTGCAAGCAAAGAAGTCAGTAAAAAAATTCAAAGAGCAACTTTTAGTATAAACCCTGTTATTCCCTTGGTTACTTTACCTATTGAAAAGAAATATGGAAATTTTCATATTATTGCTGGATCATTTAGGTTCGAAGAGAATTCACTAAAAATGATTGATTTATTAAAGAAAAAAGGTTTTATTGAAGCAAGAAAAGTCGGCGTGAACCCATATGGACTAATTCAAGTTGCTTATAACAGTTATGATTCTGTAGAATCAGCAAGAGCTGCCCTTGAGCTACTAAGAGACTCCGAAGATGAGAATGCTTGGCTTCTTATAAAAAATTAGGTTAGCCCAAAATGCCTCCAAAAAGTAAAACACCTAAAGACTCTTTAACCATTCTTACAGATACTGTTCTGCCTGGAGAAACAAATGCAATAAATAATTTATTTGGTGGAGAGCTCCTTGCAAGGATGGATAGAGCTGCTGCAATTTCAGCTAAAAGACACTCTAAACAATTTGTTGTTACATCATCTGTTAATAATGTGTCATTTGGAATGCCTATACCGCTTGGAAGCACAGTGACTATAGAAGCAAAAGTTTCCAGAGCATTTAATTCTTCAATGGAAGTATATATAGATGTTTGGATTGACAATAGTAATGGAGAAAAAATCAAAGCTAATGAAGCAATTTATACATTTGTTGCTGTAGACAAAAATGGACGTCCAACAAAAATTGATAAAATTTTTCCAGAAACTAGTATCGAAAAAGAAAGATATGAAGCAGCTCTCAGAAGAAAGCAGCTGAGCTTAGTTCTTGCTGGTAAATTGAGTGTTAACGAAGCTACTGAACTAAAAGCTTTATTTTACTAATTACATTTTGTAAATCCAGCTTGCAGGGTTTTGTGGAATCCCTTCTTTAAAAATACTAAAACTTAAAATTGTTTGTTTTGTAATTTTGTCTGTTGTAATCTCACCTATTTTCTGTTTTAGCTTAACCTTTTCTCCTTTTTTGACAAAAATTGCTTCAAGATTTTTATATGCTGTAAAAAAACTACCGTGCTGAATTAAAACTGTATATAAATTATTTTTTGATAAAATAACTGAATAAACATTACCCTCAAAAATTGATCTTGCATAAGAGTTTTCTGATGTTCTTACTCTTACTCCATTACTCTGAATTGTAGCTGTTTTAACAATAGGATGGGGTTGCTTCCCAAAGCCAAGAACTACATATCCCTTTTCTACAGGCCAAGGCAATTTCCCTTTATTATTATTAAAATTTTTTGAAATTAGTTTTGCCTCAGCAGTCAATTCAAATCCTTTTTTCTTACTTCTTGATTTTGCTAAAGCATCAGCTATAATCTTTTGAATCTTAGCATCAATTTCTCTAGATAATTTTTGTTTAGAATTTATTTGTTGAATATAACTCGTTTGATTTTGATTGATTCGAGAAACTAATTCATTTAAATTTAAAAGCTCCAAATCCAATTCTTTTCTTATTAGTTTGTTTTCTTTGATTAGAAGCTCCTTGCCTGTTTTTTGTGAATCCAATAAAATAATTGTTCTATTAATTTCTGACGTTGTGATATCTAATCTTGATAATATTTTGGATTGATAATTTGCATATTGTTTAAAATATTGGATGCGTTTAAATACCTGGTAAAATGATGAGGAAGAAAAAATATATTTTATTTTATTTAAACTTGACTTTGTCTTGTAAGATTTGAGAATCATTTTTGAAAGTTCATCTTTCAGGCTAGTTTCTCTGTCTTTTAAGCTTCTAAACTTTATTTCATTTTCCTCAATATTTGAAACAATTAGATTCAGCTGATCATTCATGTTTTCTATTAGCCTCTCTTGTAAACTAGTCTTATATTTTACATCTTCTGCATTAGACAGAATTAGCTTTTTTTCCTTTTTAGAGTTAGATAGTTTGTTTTGAATTTTTGCTATCTCAGTCAATAAATCTTTTTTTTGTTTCTCTAAACTTGATTTATTTTGAGCAACTCCCTGAAAACAAAATGCAAAAACAATTATTAAAATAGTGCTTACATTTTTCATTACTGCAAAATAGCTTTATAGTTATTTGGAATTTTGAAAGGCATATTGATTTTTTCAACTAAATTGAATGATTTAAATTCAATTTTAAGTAGAATTTCTCCGTTCTTAAATAGTCTAATTTGTGCTGGAAATTGACTTCCGTTTATTGTATTAAAAGAGTCATAGCTAAGAAAAATTTTGTTAGCACCATCGTCAAAGACATAACTTCGTACATTGAAATCATAGGGACTTAAGGTGGTCAAAACTTCAAAACTTTTATTTAAAAAATCTATTGAGGTTTTAAAAGAATAGCCAGATTCCGATTCACCTACATAATCCTTATAGCTAATTCCTGTAACAATCTCACCTAATATAAGTCTTTGTAATGTTTTAAAATCAATATCTAAACCTACTTGTTGATTGAAATAGTTAAAATCAGATATTAAATACTTTTTTTCTAATTTATTATAGAATTTAACAGAGTCGTTATCTATAAGAAAACGAACAGCTCCCAATGCAGCATTAGCCCAGAGTTGCTGATCTTTTACAATTCTGATGTTTAGATTATTAGATCTATCTTTCCCATTGTTATTAATTGTAAGTCTTGCCTTGGCCTGTAAGTTTTTAAAATCCTTAACAGTTTTATTTGCATTTCTCAGTACTTTCTTAGCAGAATATTTTTTTATTCCATCTGTCAATACATTCTTTTTTACAGAACATGAGCAAATAAATAGTAAAATAAATAGTAAAATATAGTTTTTCATTATTATTCTAAATTCCAGTGCTTCCAAAGCCACTTTCTCCTCTGACAGATTTGCCAAGGCTAGTTTTTGGATTCCATGAAATAACTTCATGTTTAGCTACAACCATTTGTGCGATTCTATCACCAGAACAAATTTCAAAATCTTGTGATGAAAGGTTAACTATTACAACTGCAATCTCTCCTCGGTAGTCAGCATCTATAGTACCAGGAGAGTTCAAAACTGTAATTCCATTTTTTAGGGCCAAGCCACTTCTGGGTCTGATTTGTGCTTCATAACCCTTCTTTAATGAAATGAACAAGCCCGTTTTTATTGCTTTTCTTTCTAAGGGTTTGATAGTAATAGGTTCTATCAAAAATGCCTTAAGATCCATTCCAGCAGACTGTTCTGTTTCATACTTTGGTAAATCATTATTTGATTTATTAACAATATCTATAATCATCTTAAAATTGCAAATAAGTTATAAATTCTTTTTTTCTCAATCACAAAAATTATAAGGTTCATTATTAAAATACATAAAACACCTATTTGTAGATTATTTCTGAAACAATAAAAAGATAGTAAAGATAAGGATACAGAAATTATAAAATAAAATATAATCTTATTCACATTATAAGGAATTGGATAGTATCTTTTTCCGATAAAGTAAGACAAAATCATCATTGAGAAATATGCGACCAAGGTGGCAATTGCTGAGCCAAAAAATCCATAACTAGGGATCATTAAAAAATTAATTAATAAAGTTAAAAACGCACCAAATATAGAAATGTAAGCGGCAAATTTAGTTTTGTCGGTTACCTTGTACCACACAGACAGATTTTGATAAATTCCTAAGCAAAAGTTTGCGATTAAAATAATTGGAACAATATACATTGCCTTCCAATATTCTTCATCTCCAATAAAAATTACTTTAAGTAAGTCTAATGAAACAACGATCAAAACTAAAATTGATGAACCAATAATAACAAATGTTTCTAAAACTAAAGCATATTTTTTCTGTGGATCTTTTTTGTCAGCTTCACTGAAAAAAAAGGGCTCAATAGCAAGCTTATAGGCAGTTGAGAATAACATCATAAAAATAGCTAGTTTATAGCACGCCGAGTACATTCCAATTTGGGTTTTAGCAATAGACTCCGGCAGTAAAAAATCTAATAAAATTTTATCAAAGGTTTCATTAACTGTAAATGCAAGACCAGAAACTAAAATGGGAAAAGCATAAACTAGCATTTTCTTTAAAAGATTAATATTTGCCCGATACTTTATGTTAAAGTAAAATGGAATTAGTAAAAGTAGTGATGTTATACTTGCCAAAAGATTTGCAATAAATATGTAAGCAACCTCATAATTATCTATATAAATGTTTTCAAGAATTGAGCTGTTTGTTGCCAAGTCCTTTAAAAAAATCAAGAGAAAAATATTTAGAAAGAAATAAACACATATATTGATTATTTTGACTAAAGAGTATTTTAATGCTCTTTGTTTTAATCTCAAATATGCTAAAGGAATTACAGTCAAAACATCAACTACTAGAATCCATACTACAATATTTAAATATTTTACATCAATTTCTAAAAACTCAGAAATATTTAATTTAAATATGCTAAAAAAACACATGAAAACAACTGAGGTAAACACAATTGAAATAGCTGATGTACTTAACACATCATCCTTTTTCTTTTCAGAATTATAAAACCTAAAGAAAGAGGTTTCCATTCCATATGATAAAACAACATTAAATAAAATTATATAAGAGAAAATTAAAGACAATGTGCCAAACTCAGCAACTTCACTAATAACACTTTTATCAGTATGAATTCGTACAAGAATAACACTTATTAATCTAGGAAATACTGTGGCAAGTCCATAAATAAATGTCTGCTTAAATAATTCAATGAATTTTTGCAAGCTTGATGAATTTAGATTTAAAAATAAACTAATAAAATTTGGAAAACAAGGGGGGGCAATAATCAACTAGCTATTTAAGGCTTCAGCACCTCCAACAATTTCTAATATTTCATTGGTTATAGCTGCTTGTCTAGCTTTGTTGTATGTGAGTTTTAATTGATCTCTAAGTTCAGTGGCATTATCTGTAGCTTTGTGCATAGCGGTCATTCTAGCCCCATGCTCAGAAGCATAAGAGTCCCTAACAGATTTGAATAGCTGTGTTTTAAGAGATTTGGGAATTAGTTCTGAAATAATTTCAACTTTGGATGGTTCAAAGATATAATCAGCAGACTCTTGATGATTATTTTTAGATATAGTATTTTCAATTGGGAGATATTGTTCCTGCATTACAACTTGTGTGGCAGCATTTTTAAACTTATTATAAACAATCTGTATCCTGTCAAACTCTTTATCGACAAACTTTTTCATTAATACTTCAGCAATGAAGGAAATTTTTTCAAAAGAGAGGTCATCAAATATGTCATTATTTGAATCTATTATATTGTAATTTTTTGATAAAATATCCGCGCCTTTTTTCCCTATGCAAAAAAAACTAATATTTCCTTCTGGATTATCGGCTAAATCAAAGCATTTTTTAATTACATTGGAATTAAATGCTCCACACAGCCCTCTATTAGAAGTAATGCAAACCACCAATAAGTTCTCTACTTTTCTGGGTTTTAAATAAATATTTTCAAAATCAAGGGAAGAAGATAAATCAACCAACATTTGAGTAAGCTTATTAGAATAGGGCCTCATTGCTGTTATTGCATCTTGAGCTTTTTTTAATTTAGCTGCGGAAACCATTTTCATGGCGCTAGTAATCTGCATCGTAGAAGATACTGAGCCTATTCTATTCCTTATTTCTTTTAAATTTGGCATATACTAAAATTTTCCTGCTAATTCAGCACAAACTTTTTCTAAAGTTTTAACTACCTCATCCGTAAGCTTTCCTTGTTTAATAGTTGACAAAACTTTTGAGTGTTTATCGTTTAGAACTCGTATATATTCGGATTCAAAATCCTTAATTCTTTCCACAGGAATATCTCTCAACAAATTTTTTGACCCTACATATATAATTGCAACTTGATCTTCAACTTTAAAAGGGTCATTTTGAGCTTGTTTTAATATTTCAACATTTCTTTTACCCTTTTCTATTACATTTAATGTTGCTGCATCTAAGTCAGATCCAAACTTTGCAAATGCTTCTAATTCTCTAAACTGAGCCTGGTCTAATTTTAAAGTTCCTGAAACTTTCTTCATAGATTTTATCTGAGCTGATCCTCCAACCCTAGAGACCGAAATTCCAACATTAATTGCCGGTCGTACTCCAGAATTAAATAAATCTGATTCTAAAAATATTTGTCCGTCAGTAATGGATATTACATTGGTTGGTATGTATGCAGAAACATCTCCAGCTTGAGTTTCAATAATTGGAAGTGCAGTCAGGGACCCACCACCTTTAACAATTGATCTTAACGATGCTGGAAGATCATTCATTTCTTTAGCAATTTCATCATCATCAATTACTTTAGCTGCTCTTTCTAGCAGTCTTGAGTGTAGATAAAAAACATCTCCAGGGTAAGCTTCTCTTCCTGGAGGTCTTCTAAGCAACAAAGATATTTCTCTATATGCAACTGCCTGCTTTGATAGGTCGTCATAAATTATTAAAGCGGGTCTACCTGTGTCTCTAAAGTATTCTCCAATAGATGCTCCTGTAAAAGGTGCATATACTTGCATTGCAGCAGGATCGGATGCATTGGCAGCAACAATTGTAGTATAAGCTAAGGCGCCTTTGTCTTCTAAAATTTTTGCTATTCCTGCAACAGTAGAAGCTTTCTGGCCTACAGCTACATAAATACAATAAACAGGTTCTCCCGCATCAAAAAATTCTTTCTGATTTAAAATTGTATCAATACAAACAGTAGTTTTTCCTGTCTGACGATCACCAATTACAAGCTCTCTTTGACCTCTACCAATTGGGATCATCGCATCAACTGATTTTATACCAGTTTGTAAAGGCTCATTAACTGGTTGTCTAAAAATTACACCTGGTGCTTTTCTCTCCAAAGGCATTTCAAATAATTCCCCTTTCAATTCCCCTTTACCATCTATAGGGTTTCCAAGAGTGTCAACTACTCTTCCTACAATACCTTCGCCTACTTTAACCGAAGCAATTGTAGATGTTCTTTTCACAGTATCACCTTCTTTTATCTCAGTAGATGATCCAAGTAGTACAATACCAACATTATCCTCTTCAAGATTCAGTACAATTCCTTGTGTACCGTTGGAAAACTCAACAAGCTCACCATACTGAGCATTCGTAAGCCCATATGCTCTTGCGATACCATCTCCAACAGTTAAGACACTGCCTATTTCATTTAAAGAAGAGGAGGAGTCAAAATCTTTAAGTTGCTTTTTTAATATAGCTGAAACCTCAGCTGGATTCACTTCTGACATAATTTTTTAATTTGTAAGTTCTGTTTTTAAGTTTTTTAAGTTCTGTTTGATACTAGCATTGTATTCCTTGCCATCATATTGAATTATAAACCCCCCAATAATACTTGAATCTACAAGATTTGTCAAGGTTATTGACTTTGCTTCAGGAATTTTAATCTGAGACAAAATCTGATTCTCAAGATTTTTGTTAATTGGAGAAGCAGTTATAACAACTGCTTCCTTAATATTGTTGTGTTTGTTGTACAACTGTATAAAGCTACTTGAAATATCACTTATAATTGCAACTCTCTTATTATGAATCAAAAGATCTAAAAGTTTTTCAGTTATTGAATTATTTTTCTCTATTAAAGATAAAATTGCTTTTTTCTTATCAATATTATCTATAATAGAATT
>NTKO01000009.1 GCA_002457735.1 Bacteroidetes bacterium MED-G13
CATATCAATTGAGAAATTAAATGTTGATGAACCACTAACATTAATTTGATCAAGTGTTATACTTGGGTTCTCAGAAATATCTTCAACAGCCCAATAATAACCATCTTCATTGCTAACACCACTAATATTATAATTAGTTCTGTTAAAAACATCAGTATAATTACTACCAAATGTAGTAGATGGAGTATATCCATCACCTGCAGTTTCAAAATTAATGGTAGATGTTTGACTGTGAAGATTTAAGCAAAAAACAAAAAATAAAAGTTTTAGTATTTTTTTCATTATTTAACGATTTTAAAATTAAACTATGATGTTATTAACAATTAATAAAATTATTTTAAGATTATTTAATTATTATTATGTATCCATTAATTTAATTGAAAGAATTATAAGAAATTAATAACTTAACAACAAAAATTATTAATATTCTCATAATTTTTATGAATTAAAAATATCTTATCATCGTTATTTTTTCATTTTAGAATTTTTATATTATATGTTATAAAAATATGAGAAGCATATTTACTCTTATTACACTATTATTTTATTGCTGTAACAACCAAATATTAGTTCCAGATTATGAGAAATTTGTTCATGGAGATGAAGAATTAGCTTACAGAATTCTTTATCCGCAAAAATTTGATAAATCAAAAAAATACCCAATAAAACTTTTTTTACATGGAATCGGGGAAAGAGGCAGTAATAATGAGTCACAATTAACCTATGTCGATAAAGTTTTTCTAAATAAAAAAAATCAAGAGAATTATCCATCCATTGTAGTTTTTCCACAAGCTCCCTTAACCGATAACTGGTCATCTGTTATTTGGGATGGAAATAAATTATTTTTTCCCGAAGATGATCCACCCACAACTTCTTTGAAGTTAGTTATCAAACTTATGGATTCTCTAAGTAATGAAAATTATGCTGATAAAAACAGAATTTATTTGAGTGGATTATCTAACGGTGGTATGGGATCCTTTGAATTGTTAAAGCATCGACCAAACATGTTCGCATCAGCAGTAATAATTTGCGGGGGAGGAAATCCTGCATGGGCTAAAGAATTTGCTAAATCTACACCTGTATGGATTGCACATGGATCAAATGATAAAGTAGTTAAGCCTGATTTTTCACTAAAAATGGTTGAAGCAATTATAAATGAAGGTGGTAGTCCAAAAGTCACATTTTTTGAAAATGTTTATCACAACAGTTGGGATTATGTCTTTAGTGATGCTGAGTACTTAAAATGGATGTATTCTCGTTCTAAAAACTAACATATTCTGAAATTTCAAGGCCATATCCAATCATGCCAACTCTTTTTTTTCCTTTTGTATTTGTTATCAGTTTAAGATTGGTAATATTTAAGTCATGTAAAATTTGAGCTCCAATACCAAAATCTCTATCATCCATATCCAATATTGGTGCTTCTGTTATACTGTCCTTATTCTGTTTATTTTTTAAAATTTTTAATCTTTTTAGAGTTTCAATGGATTTTATCTCCGCACTTATAAAAATAATTGCCCCTTTTTCATCTTTATTAACAATTTCAAACATTTTAGATAGAGATGCACCAGTGTCAAGAGTAAGAGAACCTAAAACATCGTTATGAGTAGATTTTGAATTAATTCTTGTTAAAACTACATCTCCTTTATCCCAGTTTCCTTTAGTTAAAGCAATATGTATATTACTATTAGTGGTTTGTTTGTATGCTCTAAGTCTAAATTTTCCAAAGCGAGTATTCATTTCAAAATCTTCTTCCTTTTCAATGAGTGAATCATGTTCCATTCTGTAAGCTACAAGATCCTCAATTGAAATTATTTTCAAATCAAATTTTTTTGCAACCTTAATTAAATCAGGTACTCTAGCCATAGAGCCATCTTCATTCATAATTTCTACAATAACACCAGCAGGTTTCAATCCAGCAAGTCGAGGAAGGTCGATAGCAGCTTCTGTATGACCAGTTCTTCTTAATACTCCACCATTTTTTGCTAAAAGAGGAAAAACATGCCCAGGTCTTGAAAATTGGTTTGCTTTGATTGTTTCATCAATAAGTGCTTTTATTGTTTTTGCCCTATCATTAGCAGAAATTCCCGTGGTAACTCCGTTTCCCTTAAGATCTATGGATACAGTGAATGCAGTATCCTGTGGATCAGTATTTGTTCCAACCATTAGATTTAGTTTTAATCTTTTAGCAATACTTTCAGTAATTGGAGCACATATTAATCCTCTTCCATGTGTCGCCATAAAATTAATTATCTCTGGACTAATTAATTCAGCAGAGGCAAGAAAATCACCTTCATTCTCTCTATTTTTATCATCAACAACAATGACAATTTTTCCTTCTTTAATATCATTAACAGCAGATTCAATTGTATTTAGCAAAAATTTTGACATTTATTTATTTGGTTTGTATAAATTAATAAAAAAAGAATAAAGCTTATTTGAAGACCCATCATTAGTCGCTCTGTAGGTTAAATAAATACTTATTGGAAGCATTATAATTGTAGACAACCAACTAGATAATATAGGACTAATACTTCCATCTTCTGCAAGATTTTTTGAGAATATTCCCAAAAAATGATAAGCTAGAAATAATAATATTGAAATTACCAATGGTAATCCATACCCACCTTTCTTAATTATTGTTCCAAGTGGAGCACCAATAAAAAATAATATTATACATGCAAATCCTAAAGAAAATTTATCTTGTAAAGTGATTATATGTTTATTTAAATTCTGAGTTCTATATAGTTGAATTGTTTTATTTGATTTAATAATACTAATTGAGCTTTTAATTGAACTAATTCCAAGATCAAATAGTTGTTTTTGTTTTTTAATCTGAAATAATTTAAAAATTTTTTTATTGGAATAATTTAAATCTTCTTTTGGATTTAAATTATAGTCTAATGTTTTATAATTAGACCTATTAATCATTTTCGATTCGATTACTCCAACATCAATTTCCCTCTTTTTTTTGAGGGAATCAATTGCAAAATTAAGTTCATTTATATTCATCATGGAATATTTATTTATATCGTTATCCTCGTCAAAATCTATCTGATTAATTTTTCCAATATCAATATTGATTATATATTCTTTAAATTTACTTTTGATAAATGGTTTATTTGTTTTGACTTTGTATTCATTTGAAATAATTTCATCATAATAATACCCATCAAATAATACTAACTGCAATATATTTGAATCATCATTTGAAAGAATTTCCCCTTTGTTAGATTTAATCACTGTATAATTTCCCGCTTTTAGTTTTTTTTGATGAATAATAATATTTTCTAGATTTCTTCCATCAATTCCGTATTTGTTTTCAACTTTAATGTTATAATTTCCAATTTGGCTAAATTGTCCTTCGGCAATGGCCATGGTAGGTTTAACTTTTGCGATATTTTTCCTTAGATTACGAAAATTGTACTCAGAAACAGGCACTATATAATTAGAAAATAAAAATATTAAAAATCCTAAAAAAACAGTGAAAATAACCAGAAATCGCATTGATCTTTGCAGTGAAATTCCACTTGCTTTCATTGCAGCAAACTCATAATTTTCAGAAAGACTTCCAAAAACCATGATACTTGAAAGTAGTATGGTTAATGGCAATACTAATAGAACAAGCCTAGGAGAAATATTTAAAAGAAACCTTAAAATAATTTCAAGTTCCAAATCTTTTCCAGCTAATTCTGAAATATATAACCAAACAGATTGTAATAAGAAAATTAGCATCAAAATGGTAAATGCACCCAACAGTGTTTTTACGTATGATTTGAATATGTAGAAATCAAGTATTTTCAAAAAATTAATCTAATATGTTCATGTAGTATCCCTTATACTTGGCTGAATCAAAAACGAATAATTTTTCGTTTAAGGATACATTGAACTCGAAATCAATGATTGATATAGTTGTAATGGTTTCGTTTTTTCCAGTTTCAACCACCTCATAAATCTGATTAAATTCAGTATCTATTCCCAAATCAATATATTTAATGTCTGCTTCAGAATCCATTGGGATCAATTTAACATATTGTATTTTCTTTCTAAAGTTTGCGTTACCAATATATTTTACATTTCCCATTTCAAAATAATATCCTTCCTCATAAAAATAAAGCATCTTATTTGGAGTTATTGTTGTTTCATCTTCAGGATTTTGACTTGAAATAGTTACCTCTTCATCATCTGGACTTATTGTGTAAAGCTTATCACCATCAAAAATCCTTGTTATTCCAAGCATTTCAAATCTCCAATTTTCATTTTCAGTCACAAAACTACCCCTATTGGTATAATTAATATCTTCTTCGATGTTATTTAGTGTATATGCGTAATTAATGTAAATATTATCATAACTTTTAATATTTTCAGACACTTTGTTAAGTAGCTGTTGCGCATCTGTATCTATTTGAGAATATGAAAAACTGCTAAGGAAAGAGATTGTAAATAAGATATATTTTTTCATAGTATTTTTAATTATTCATTTTCAAGATGACGATCAAGTGATTGTAGATCACTGATTAAAACTTGTCTTGCCTTACTTCCTTCAAAAGGTCCAACTATACTAGCAGCTTCTAATTGATCAATCAATCTGCCAGCCCTATTGTAACCTAATTTAAGTTTTCTTTGTAAAAGAGATGCAGATCCTTGTTGAGCGGTAACTATAACTTCAGCTGCTTCTCTAAAAAGCACGTCTCTATCCTCAACACTTATATCAATATTTGTTCCACTATCTTCAGAGATATATTCTGGAAGTTGATAAGCATTTGGATATGCCTTCTGGGAACCAATAAAATCAGTTAACAATTCTATTTCGGGAGTGTCAACAAATGCACACTGAATTCTAACCAATTCATTTCCTTGAGTAAATAGCATATCTCCTCTACCTATCAATTGATCAGCACCAGAGCTATCTAAAATTGTTCTTGAATCAATTTTAGAAGTAACTCTAAATGCGATTCTTGCAGGGAAATTTGCTTTGATAACACCTGTAATTACATTTACTGATGGTCTTTGTGTTGCAATAATTAAGTGAATTCCAATTGCTCTTGCTAATTGGGCTAATCTCGCAATAGGAGTTTCAACCTCTTTACCAGCTGTCATAATTAAATCGGCAAATTCATCAACTACAAGAACTACATAAGGTAAAAATCTATGATCATCATTTGGATTTAGTTTTCTGTTTTTAAATTTTTTATTATACTCAACAATATTTCTGCAAGAAGCATTTTTTAAAAGCTCGTATCTGTTATCCATTTCAATACATAATGAATTCAATGTATTAATTACCTTTTTATTATCGGTGATTATTGCCTCTTCACTGTCAGGAAGTTTAGCCAAATAGTGTCTTTCAATTTTGTTATACAAGGTTAATTCAACTTTTTTTGGGTCTACCAAGACAAATTTTACTTCTGCGGGATGTTTTTTGAATAATAGAGATGATAAAACAGCATTTAAGCCAACAGATTTTCCTTGACCAGTTGCACCAGCCATAAGTAAATGAGGCATTTTAGCTAAATCAAAAACTAGAGTTTCATTACTGATTGTTTTCCCAATAGCAACAGGTAATTCCATTTCAGATTTTTGAAATTTTTCTGATGAAATAACAGAATGCATAGAAACTACAGTTGGTTTTTTATTAGGTACTTCAATCCCAATTGTTCCTTTGCCAGGAATAGGAGCAATTATTCTAATTCCTAGAGCAGAGAGTGACAATGCGATATCATCCTCCAGGTTCTTAATCTTTGAAATTCTTACTCCTGCTTCAGGGATGATCTCATATAAAGTAACAGTAGGTCCAATAGTGGCTTTAATATTTGAGATTGAAATATTATAATTAGCTAACGTTTCAACGATTCTGTTTTTATTTTCCTCTAACTCTTCTTTGTCAATTGTTATTTTTTCAGAATCATATTGTTTTAAAAGTTTTAGTTTTGGAAATTGAAACTTACTTAGCTCCAGAGTTGGATCAAATTTCCCAAAATTATCAACAAGTTCATCTGAAAGATTATCAATTTCTGACTTTTCCTCAATAATTTTTTCAACTTGAATGTCTAAATCATCTGTAACTTTTTTCTCATCGTTCTCACTTGTCTCTGGATCAGATTCTGAGGGTTCAAGATTAGTTGATATAAACTCACTAGTTTGATTTTTAGAAATAGTATCATTTTCATTTGATTCATTTTTTTCAATTTCATTGTATACTTGCTCATTTTCATTAACAGAACTATCATTAGTATGATTTTTATCAAATCGCTTAAAATAATTTCTAATTTTTTTAATATCATCAACTCCAACCTTAAGTCTAAAAGTAAAATAAATAAGTGTCATGAATATTATTAAAAATATTACTCCTAAGCTACTAACATATGTATTTAGTAATTCATTTATTTCGTAGCCTATTACACCTGAAAAAACACTATCTGCACTGATTGAAGCGAAAATGATTGAAAAATAAAAAATTAGATAAAAACCCCAAGCCCAATTTTTTAGTAAATTATTATTTTTTGTATCAAGTAAAATGTGAAGAGCACTCAAAAAAATTAAAAAAGATAAAATAATAGAACTAATCCCGAAGCCATTGTAAATAAAAAATTCACTAATTCTGGCACCCAATTTTCCTAGAATATTTGAGTTAATTTCATTTTTATCAAAGAAATTATTTAATGAGCTTTGATCAATTTCACCAGTGAAAATATATGAAACAAAAGAGGAAAAAATAAATATCGCTAAAATAATTAATGCACTACCAATAAATAACCTCTTAGAGCTTGATAGTTCTTTTGTTTGTTTATTATTTTTAAATGAAAATATATTTTTCAAAAATTGATTTTTCAATAATTATGATGCAATTTAACAATCATTTGACCAAGAATGAATTTTTTAATAAAATTTTAAAACTTGATTTTTTTGATTTTTATTTCCATAGCAGCATACAACAAGGTTGTTATTGGGCTAAGCCAATTAAAAATAGCGTAAATAAAATAATCAAAAACAGATACCCCTAAAACTCCATAATGATATGCTCCACAGGTATTCCATGGAATTAGAGCAGAAGTTACTGTTCCCGTATCTTCTAGGGTTCTACTTAAATTTTCTGAGCTTAACTTCTTTTTTTTAAAAGCTTTTTTGAACATTTTACCAGGAATAACTATTGCAAGATATTGATCGGAAGCTATGATGTTGACTCCCATACAGCTGGCTGCGGTACTTAAAAATAGTTCAAAATTACTTTTTGCCCTGTTAAGTAATGATTTTGTTAGTGTATTAAGTGCTCCAATGGCATCCATACATCCACCAAAAACCATAGCTGCAATTGTTAGATAAATTGTCCACAGCATTCCTTTCATTCCACCACCTGAGTATAGTCTTTCAATCCTCGGGTTTTCTGTATGAATCTCTGTGTCAATAAAAATGGCTTGAAAGATTGAATGCAAATTTGATTGATTTATTGACTGTAATATATCATTTTGAAATATCATGGCTAATATACTTGCACTGATAATACCAATTAATAATACTATAATAGGTCGAAATTTTAAGAACGCAAGAAAAATTACTAGCAGGGGAACAACGAAAAGTAAAGGAGAAATATAAAAATCATTTATTATAGTGGTTGAAAGAGTTGATATATCATTAAGTTCATTCAAATTAGTTGTTTTTAAATTAAGTCCAATTACAACAAAGCAAATCAGGCTAATAATAAATGTTGGAAAAGTAGTGTAGGTCATATATCTAATATGCGTGTACAAATTTGTTTCAGTTATTGCAGGAGCAAGGTTTGTTGTATCACTCAGTGGAGACATTTTATCGCCAAAATATGCTCCAGAAATTACTGCTCCTGCTGTCATACCAGCTGGTATATTAAAAGCAATACCAACAGCAACTAAAGCAATACCAACAGTTGCTGAAGTTGTGTATGAACTACCAGTCGCAAGAGACACTAACGTTGAAACTAGTAAGGTAATTGGCAAAAAAGCTTTATGTGAAACCATATCAAGCCCGTAATATACCATGGCTGGAATAATTCCACTAACTTTCCAGGTCCCTGCCAGGGCACCCACTAAGAATAAAATAATTATTGGGGTTAAAATACTTTTGATATTTTTTAGAATACTATAAATAATTTTTGAAAACTTGATATTTTCTGTTATTCCAATTAATAAAGCTGTAAGAGCAGATAGTAAAATAATATAATGGAAGGTATATTCCCCAAACCAATCATTATTTTCAAAGAAAATTATATTAAAAAAAAGTAATGATGTTAGAAATATGATTGGAATCAAAGATTTATAAATACTAATTTTATAATCTTTTTGAGACATGCTAGATAATTTTTAAATTTTTTAAAGATTCATGAATTCTAACGAATGTTCTTGAAATATCTTCATCAAGTCCTACTGAAAATCTAATTAACCCTTCACTTAGTCCCATTTTTTTCTGATCATCCACTGAAATTTCTGATGAGGTAGAAGATCCAGGTGTACAGAATAATGTTTTATAAAAGCCGAGACTTACAGCTAAGTATCCTAAGTTTTTCTTTTGCATTTGTTCCATAAGTTTGTTAGCGTTCTCTTTCGAGCCTACGTCAATACTTAACATTCCACCATAACCAAATTCTTTATTCATCATTTTTGAAAATAAATTGTGTGAAGGGTGTGACTTTAAACCTGGATAAATAGTTCTAATCCCTATATTTTCAAATGATTTTGCCAAAAACATTGCATTTTCACTGTGCTTCTTTATTCTTATATGTAAGGTTCTCATATTTTTGAGTACAGATGCAGCTCGTAAACTATCCATTGTGGTTCCCATAAGCATAAAAGCTCCATTATTAACATCTCTCATTAATTCTATGAAGATACTTGAGCTACAAACAACCCCAGCTATAGTATCACTTGTACCATTAATAAATTTAGTAAGGCTATGAATGATTATATCAGCACCAAAGTTTTTTGGAGAAACAGAAAGGGGTGTAAATGTGTTGTCAACTACAAGTTTTAAATTATATTTTTTTGCTAGAGATGATATTTTTTTTAGATCGGCAACTTCTAATAAAGGATTTGAGGCAACCTCACAATAAATAATCTTAGTATTTGATTTAATTGAATTCTTGATTTCATTTAAGTCCGTTATATCAACAAAGGATGTACTTATTTTATAATCTGGAAGAAAATTTTTAAAAAAAGCATATGTTCCGCCATATATTGTTCTGCTTGAAATAATATGGTCGTCAGTTTTACATAGCTGAAATATTGTTGAAGTTATAGCGCCCATTCCTGATGAAAATACATTTGCATCCTCAGTATTTTCTAATGCTGCACAAGCCTTTTCCAAGTACAGGTTACTAGGAGATGAATTTCTTGAATATAGATAACATCCATCGGTATTTCCTTCAAAAGTTTCAGACATAGAATTGGCTGAGAGAAATGTATAGGTAGATGAGTCCGAAATAGATGGGTTTACCCCACCAAATTCACCAAAAAACTGTAAATCTTGTATTTCATTTGCTGGCTTACGTTTCATGAACTTAAAAGTTGATTTAGTTTGTTATAAACACGAAATTACCAAAATCAATTTTAATACTTTAAAAATCAATTTAAGATTTAAATATTTGTATTTTTGAATTTAAATTAATTCTGATGAATTCTTATGATTTTCTTGTAATTGGCTCTGGACCTGGAGGATATGTTTCAGCTATTCGGGCTTCACAGCTCGGAATGAAAACAGCAATTATTGAAAAGTATCCTACTATGGGTGGTACGTGCTTAAATGTTGGATGTATTCCTAGTAAGTCCTTATTAGACTCTTCACATCATTATGAAAATGTTCTTCATAATTTTGAAGAGCATGGTATTGTTATTAAAGGTGATGTTAAGCTTGATTTAGATAAAATGATGAGTAGGAAATCTGCCGTAGTTGAGCAAACTACGAAAGGATTAGATTTTCTAATGAAAAAAAATAAAATAGAAGTTTATGAAGGTACTGCCTCATTTATAGATGCTAACACTATTGAAGTTAATGACGGAAAGGAATCTAAAAAAGTAACTGCTAAGAATATTGTTATTGCAACAGGCAGTAAACCTACTAAACTTCCTTTTATTGATTTTGATGGAGATAGAATAATTTCATCTACTGATGCTTTGAAGCTTAAGGAGATTCCTAAGCACTTAATAGTTGTTGGTGGGGGAGTTATAGGTCTTGAATTAGGACAGGTTTACAATAGATTAGGGTCTGATGTAACCGTTATTGAATTTCAAGATAGAATTATTCCAAATATGGATAGAAGTCTTTCCAGGGAGTTAGCAAAAGTTTTTAAGAAAAGTGGTGTCAAAATTATGACCAACCACAAAGTAAAAAGTATTAATAAAAAAAATAATATAGTTTCTGTTGTTGCTGAAAATAGTAAGGGTGAAGATCAATTATTTGAAAGTGATTATTGTTTAATAGCTATTGGTAGGAGTGCATTCACTGAGGGATTAAAGCTTTCAAATATTGCTGTTGAAACAGATGGACGTGGTCGAATTAATGTGAATGAGAACTTACAAACATCTCTTCCACATATTTATGCTATTGGGGATGTTATTAAAGGCTCCATGTTAGCTCATAAGGCAGAGGAGGAGGGTGTATTTGTTGCTGAACATGTTATAGGTCAAAAACCTCATATTGATTACAATTTAATCCCCGGAGTAGTATATACATGGCCTGAAGTTGCTTCTGTAGGAAAAAATGAAGAAGAATTAAAAGATATGGGTGTTAGTTATAAAGTTGGTCAATTTCCTATGAGAGCCCTTGGAAGAAGTAGGGCAAGTTCTGACTTAGATGGTTTCGTGAAAATTTTAGCTGATTCTGATTCTGATGAAATTTTAGGAATACATATGATTGGCGCTCGATGTGCTGATTTAATTTCAGAAGCTGTTGTAGCTATGGAATACAAAGCATCTGCTGAAGATATTGCAAGGATATCACATGCTCACCCTACTTTTTCAGAAGCGATCAAAGAAGCAGCACTTGCTGCAACAGAGAACAGAGCAATACATATATAGTTTTTATCTAAAGCTCTATTTTTCAATATAGATTATGTTAAGTAAGTTTCAATCACATATTAAGAGTAACTATTCTTTTTTACTAAAAGAACGATTTATTCTATGCTGTTCAGCAGGAGTTGATAGTGTAGTTTTACTTCATTTATTTAAAGCCATGACAAGTGATTTTGTAGTAGCACATTGCAATTATAATTTGCGTAAAGATTTCAGTAACATGGATGAAAAATTTGTAAAGGATTTGTGTGAAAAAGAAAATCTGAAGTTTTACAGTAAATCTTTTGATACATTAAAAATTAAAAAAAAATTAAAAAAATCAACTCAAGTAGTTGCAAGAGAGCTCAGGTATGAATTCTTTGAAGATCTTTCCAAAAAAATTAACATTAATTACATTCTTACAGCACATCACATGAATGATAGCATGGAAAGTTTTTTTATCAATTTGTCTAGAGGATCTGGAATAGATGGATTAATTGGTATCCCTGAGAATAATGGAAAAATTCTTAGACCTTTCATAAATTTTGAAAAAACAGAAATTCTTAAATATGCTAAAAAAAATAAAATTAAATGGAGAGAGGATGCATCAAACCAATCTAATATCTATCTAAGAAATAAAATCAGAAATGAACTTGTTCCTTTGTTACATTCACTGGAGGGAAATTTTAGTAAAAATTTTCAAAAAAGCCTCAGGTATTTAAAACTATCAAATTTATTAATATATGATAAAATTGAGGAGCTAATGAAAGAATATATAAGTTATTATAAAAATGATATTTTAATTGACATCAAGAAGCTAAATTCATCTGCTCACAAAGAAGCATTCCTATATTTTTTGCTAAGAGATTACGGATTTAATGATTGGGATAAAATACTATTACTTGATCAAGGTGAGCGAGGTAAGAAAATTTGCAGTAATACTCATATATTATTTAAATCTACAGAAAAATTAGTTTTAAGAAAAAATATAAAAAATAATGTTGTAGATGCAATTTTGGATAAATATTCCAAAGAGATAAAACTTGGTCATTCTTTAAAAATAAGTTTTTGCATTGCAGAAAAAATCAGTAAAAACAAGGCAAATTTAATAAGCGTCGACTTCAATAAACTCTCATTTCCTCTTAAGTTAAGAAATATAAAAAATGGAGATTACTTTTTCCCAATCGGAATGGTTGGAAAAAAAAAGGTAGTAAAATATTTAAAGGACAAGAAAATTAACTCAGTTGAAAAGTTTGATAAATTGGTTTTGGTAAATGGAGACGATAAAATTATTTGGGTTGTTGGAATGGGATTGGATAGGAGGTTTTCAGTTTCTGATAGCTCAAAAAAAATTATTGATATTAAAATTGATAACGATTAGCTTAAATATTTAAGAATCTTTTTTACCAAGTTCAATTTATTTTTGTACGGTGCATATCTTAGGTTGTTTTCTAGCCACATTTTTCTTTTCACAATAGATTTTTTATGTGTAAATAAATCAAAGCTGGATTTACCATGATAAGATCCATAACCACTATTTCCAATTCCCCCAAAAGGCAGGTTTGGATTTGTCAAGTGAATAATGGTATCATTTACAACTCCACCGCCAAATCTGTATCTGCGGATAATATTTTCACTAAAATCTTTGTCATTAGAAAAAACATAAAGTGCCAGAGGATCTGGGTTTGAAAGAATTATTTTATCAATTTCAGAAATATTTTCAAATGAAAAAATTGGCAGAATTGGACCAAAAATTTCATTTTGCATAATCTCACCGCTTATATTGGGCTCATCAATTAGGGTTGGATATATTTTACTTTTGTTAGAGTTATATTCACCTCCAAATAAAATCTTATTTGAATTGATTAAATTAATAAGTCTATTAAAGTTTTCTTCATTGACAATTTTTGTTGTATTTGTATTTGCAGATAAACTTTTGCCATATGTTAATTCAATTCTAGAGGAAAGTTCCTTTACTAAATCAGATTTAATTGATTTATGAGCCAATAAATAGTCTGGCGCAACACAAGTTTGTCCAGCATTCATAAATTTACCCCACACAATTCTTTTACATACTGTTTTTAAATTTATTTTCTTATCTATAATACATGGACTTTTGCCTCCTAACTCAAGAGTGTGAGGAGTTAGCTGTTTTGCTGCTTCTGCTGCTACAATTTTGCCAACACGAACACTTCCTGTGAAAAAAATGTAGTCCCATTTTGATTTTAAAAGTTTTGATGCAACTTTATAATCTCCTTCAACTACACATACTAAATTGGAGGGAAAAATTTTTGAAATTATTTTGTTAACTAGTTTTGATGTTTCAGGAGTGTGTTCACTTGGTTTTAATACAACAGTGTTGCCGCAGGAAAAAGCTGATAAAACAGGGAGAATTGCTAATTGAAAAGGGTAATTCCATGGGGATATTATGAGTACTTTTCCATACGGTTCACTGTAGATAAAATCATTTGAGGGAAAGTTAATTATTGAGCTTTTAACTTTTTTGGGTTTTGACCATTCATTCAAATGTTTAATAAACAATTTTATTTCATTGATTAGGAATCCTATTTCTGATGTATATACTTCAAATTTTGGCTTGTTTAGGTCTTTGTGTAGTGCAGAAAAGATATTATCCTCATTCTGAATAATTTCCTTTTTAAGTTCGTTCAAATAGTTAATTCTTTCACTAACACTTAATTTGGAACTATTTTGAATATTCTCAATCTTTTTTAATTCTATATTCATGTTTTATATTTCTTTCCAAATATCGTGCTCAAATATTGGAGCGCTTATTAAAATTTTTTTCTTGCTTACAGGGTGTAAAAAACTTATTTTTTTTGCGTGTAAACAAATGCCTCCATCTTTATTACTTCTTTCATATCCATATTTCAAATCCCCTTTAATAGGGCATCCTATAGCACTAAGTTGCGTTCTTATCTGATGGTGTCTTCCTGTTTCTAAAATTACTTCAAGTAAAAAATAATTCTTAAGTTCATTAATAATTTTATAATGAAGTATGGCTTTTTTTGCATTTTCAGTTTCTTTTTTAAAGTGGGTGGACTTATTATTTTTTGAATTTTTTTTCAGCCAATGGACTAAAGTGCCATATCTTTTTTCAGGTTTGTTTTTTGTTATTGCCCAGTAAAATTTTTGAATTTCTGAGTTTTTTAACATGTTGTTAAGTCTTTTCAAGGACTTTGAGGTTTTAGCAAAAACTACAACCCCAGATGTAGGTCTATCAATTCTGTGAATAACTCCAAGAAAAATATTATTTTGTTTTCTGTATTTTTTTTTAAGAAATGACTTTACAATTTCAGATAATGGATTGTCACCCGTTTTATCACCCTGAACAATATCGCCAACTCTTTTATTTACTGCAATGATATGATTATCTTCAAATAACACGATTAGGTTATTAATATTTGATAATTGTTTCAAAATTAATATTGCTCATTTTTATTTGGAAAGTCACCTTTTTTGATGTCTTTTGAATAATTGGAAATAGCATTTATCATGTCATCATGTAAATTCATATACCTTCTTAAAAATCTAGGATTAAACTCTTTAGTCATCCCAATTAAATCATGGAGTACCAGAACTTGACCATCTACCTTATTCCCAGCCCCAATTCCAATTATCGGAATATTAATTTCTTTAGCAACTGTTTCCGCTAGGGAACTAGGAACTTTTTCTAATACTATTGAAAAGCATCCAACTTTTTCTAAATATTTAGCATCGGTTAGAAGTTGTTTAGCTTCTTCTTCCTCTTTAGCTCTCACAGTATAGGTTCCAAATTTATAAATTGATTGTGGTGTTAATCCAAGGTGTCCCATAACAGGAATTCCAGCATTTATAATCCTTTTGATGGAGTCCTTAATTTGTTTTCCACCTTCTAATTTAACTGCGTGTGATCCACTTTCTTTCATGATTCTTATTGCTGATTCTAAAGCAGCTTGAGAGTCACTTTGATACGTTCCAAAGGGAAGATCAACCACAACTAGAGCTCTTTTTACAGCTCTGATTACGGAAGAGGCATGATATATCATTTGATCTAAAGTTATTGGTAAAGTTGTTTCATGTCCTGCCATTATGTTACTCGCGGAATCACCGACTAAGATGACATCAATTCCAGACTTGTCTACAATACCAGCTGTTGTGTAGTCATATGACGTAAGCATTGAAATTTTTTCACCGCTATCTTTCATTTCTTGCAAAGATTTAACGGTAATTCTCTTGTAAACTTTCTTCATCAAAACTTCTTGTAAATAGTAAGTAAATGTAATAAATAATATGAAATGCAAAAACCAAATGTCAATATATTTAAAATTATTTTACCCTGAAAACGCCATATAAATACGACATTATGTCATGAATAATTTAAATTTACTGACAAAATTGTAATAAAAATCAAATGGCACAATGATTGAACATTGACATAACAAATAATAAAAAAAATAAATATGAGTAAAATAATTGGAATTGACTTAGGAACAACAAATTCTTGTGTTTCCGTAATGGAAGGTAATGAGCCAGTAGTTATCCCTAATTCAGAAGGAAAAAGAACCACTCCCTCAGTAATCGCTTTTGTAGATGGTGGTGAAATAAAGGTAGGTGACCCTGCTAAAAGACAGGCAGTAACGAATCCTACCAAAACAGTTTATTCTGTAAAAAGATTTATGGGAAATAAATTTTCTGAACTTAAAAAAGAAACAGGAAGAGTTCCTTACAAAGTGGTAAAGGGTGATAATAACACCCCCAGAGTTGACATAGATGGAAGATTATACACACCACAAGAGTTATCTGCAATGATTCTTCAAAAAATGAAAAAAACAGCTGAAGACTATCTTGGAACAAGTGTAGAAGAGGCTGTAATCACTGTACCTGCTTATTTTAATGATTCTCAGCGTCAAGCTACTAAAGAGGCAGGTGAAATTGCGGGATTGAAGGTAAAAAGAATCATCAATGAGCCAACATCTGCTGCGTTAGCATATGGCCTAGATAAAAAAGGTAAAGATCAAAAAATTGTGGTCTTTGATTTTGGAGGAGGAACTCATGATGTTTCCATCCTTGAATTGGGCGATGGAGTTTTTGAAGTTCTATCTACCGATGGAGATACTCATTTAGGTGGAGATGACGTTGATGAAAAAATTATTGATTGGTTAGCTGAAGAGTTTAAAAATGATGAAGGTATTGATCTTAGAAAGGACCCTATGTCTTTACAGAGATTAAAAGAAGCTGCTGAAAAAGCTAAAATTGAATTATCATCGTCCACACAAACGGAAATTAATCTTCCTTATGTAACTGCTACAGACAGTGGTCCAAAACACTTAGTTAGATCTTTGACTAAAGCAAAATTTGACCAGTTGATTGACGATTTAGTTAAGAGAACAATAGATCCCTGTAAAAAAGCAATTAAGGCAGCTGGATTATCTAAAGGGGATATCGACGAAATTATATTGGTAGGTGGTTCTACTAGAATTCCTGCTGTTCAAGAAGCAGTTGAAAAGTTTTTTGGTAAAAAGCCAAGTAAGGGTGTGAATCCTGATGAAGTTGTTGCTGTCGGAGCTGCAATTCAAGGAGGTGTTTTTACTGGTGACGTAAAAGATGTTTTATTATTGGATGTTACTCCATTATCTCTTGGAATTGAAACAATGGGTAATGTTATGACAAAACTAATTGAGGCAAACACTACTATACCAACAAAAAAATCTCAGGTTTTTTCAACTGCAGCTGATAATCAGCCAGCAGTAGATATTAGAATTGCTCAAGGTGAAAGACCAATGTATCCGGATAACAAAGAAATTGGAAGATTTCAGCTAGCTGATATACCACCAGCGCCTAGGGGAGTACCTCAGATTGAAGTAATTTTTGATATTGATGCTAATGGTATATTGAATGTAACAGCAAAAGATAAAGCAACTGGAAAAGAACAAAATATCAGAATTGAAGCATCATCAGGACTCACTGAGGAAGAAATCGATAGAATGAAAAAAGATGCTGAAGCAAATGCTGAAGCGGACGCTAAATCAAAGGAATCTGTTGATAAACTAAATAGTGCTGATTCAATGATTTTTCAAACCGAGAAGCAACTCAAAGAATTTGGTGACAAGCTTTCTGAGGACAAAAAGAAGCCAGTTGAAGCTGCTCTTGCAGATTTAAAAAAATCATTTGAAAGTAAAGATCTAGAAAAGATTGACAAAGATCTTGAAAAACTAAATGAAGCTTGGAAAGCGGCTAGTGAAGAGATGTACAAGGCGCAACAAGAACAACAAGCTTCTAGCAATCAAAATAATCAACAAAAAACTGATGCACCACAAGACGATTCAGAAAATGTTGAGGATGTTGAGTTTGAGGAAGTCAAAGATTAATTTCAAAGTTTTTTTATTTACGAAAAGGGCACAAAATTGTGCCCTTTTTTTATGTAAATTTGTGACTTACAGAAACTGTATTGGAAAAATCAGACATTTTAAAGGAAATAAATTCCAAAGCTCACAACACTTTGATGAGTACGTTAAGCATTGAATTTACAGAAATCGGCAAAGATTTTATTGTTTGTAAAATGCCCGTAAATAATAAGGTGCATCAACCAGATGGAATATTACACGGTGGAGCAACAGCAGCCCTAGCTGAAACTGTAGGAAGTGTAGCATCTAGATACTTTATTAATGATGATTCTGTTTCTGTTAGGGGGATTGAAATTACAACAAATCATGTTAGAAGTATCAGCGATGGGTTTGTTTTTGCAAAGGCTACTAGTATACATATGGGAAGAACCATGCAAATTTGGCAAATCAAAATTACTGATGAAAAGAATAATTTAATTTCCATGGCTAAATTAACCACACTATCAATCAAAAAAAAATAAGATGTATATAAAACAAGTAATTAGAAACAGAGAAAACTGGTGGTATTATATTTTTGGAATTGTTCTCATAGTTCCAGCTATGACAATTCTATTTTCAATACCTCACGGAGTTGCAATTGCCGTTAAAGCATTTGGTGATGAGGAACTTACTAAAAAGTTAGCCGAAAATGATATTAATGTTATGATGACAATTCTAGAGTCAAATCTTAATTTGTTTTTGATGTTATTTAGTTTTTTAGGAATGCTCTTGGGTGTTTTTCTAACCGTCAAATTTATTCATAAGAATTCGATTAGAGAGCTTACAACCTCAAGGTCTAGTATTGATTGGAACAGGGTATTTTTCTCTTTTCTATTGTGCGGATCGGTAAGTGTAATTATGATCGGAATAGATTATAATTTTATTTCAACAGCTGATTATGCTTGGAACTTTAAACCAATTCCTTTTTTGATCCTATTTCTAATTTGTATTGTAATGATTCCAATTCAAACTTCAGCTGAAGAGTATTTATTTAGAGGCTATTTAATGCAAGGAATTGGAGTGATTACAAAAGTAAGATGGGCACCTCTTCTTTTGACCTCTATTTTATTTGGTTTAATGCATTATGCAAATCCAGAAATTGACAAACTAGGATATGGAGTATATATCTTTTATATTGGCTCGGGATTGTTTGCTGGAATTGCAACATTAATGGATGAAGGAATGGAGTTAGCTTTAGGATGGCATGCAGCAAATAATTTCTTTACTGCATTGCTTGTTACTGCTGATTGGACTGCTCTTCAAACGCATTCAGTACTAAAAGATATTTCAAATCCACAATCTTTACCACTAGAAGAAGTTTTAATACCAGTATTGATTTTCTTTCCTATTTATCTTTACATTTTTGCAAAAAAATATCAATGGAATAATTGGTCAGATAAGTTATTTGGTAAAATCTAGTTTTTAGAAATATCTATTGTTTTTTCATAAAAATTTGCAGCGGTATTAATGACATTGCTAAAATCATCATATTTCGATTTATCATAGTATAGTGATCTATAATACTCACTTATTTCAATTTGTAGAAATTTGCCCTCTATACTTGCTCTAGAATGAAAATATGCAATGATTTCACCAGAAACCGCTGAATATTTTGAAGTCATATTGAGAGAGGAAATACCCATAGGTTCAAATCCTTTCGGTATTCTAATCCTAATCCTGTATTCGTATTCATTAGGAAAATTAATTTCAATATCATTAACTCTCGATGTTTCATCAAATAAGTTGCTTTGTAATCCAATTAATTTACCTACCTCAAAAGAATACATATTTTTTTGATTTTCTTTAATCAAATCAAAGGTTTCAATAGATGAATTTATTATTAAAGGTATATTATAATAATTATCTTGAATTGAATTGTAGTTAGAATTAAACTCTTTGATTTTTTTATTTTCAAGACCACTAACAGTAAAAAAATCTTTCAAAAAGGGAGATATTTCCTCATTTGAAAAATATATATAATTTCTGTTATTAATTGACCAATATCCATGATATTCTCTTGTTTCTTCAATTTTAACCCGCTTTGATCTAATTTGATTTGAAAACTTAACATTAATATTCTTTTTAATTTTTGTAAAATCATTATTCTCTGAAATTATTTCACTGAAATAATAATCTAAATTTTGATCAATATAGATAGCATAATTCCCAAGAATATCATCTGGTGGTTCACCGATTCCATATTCATACCTATTGGGAACAATATACTTATTTAAACTAGGTACGTATATAAGTATTTCCCTCAATTGACTAGGATCAAAAAAATCTTTATCAAATTTCATATAGTATCTATTACAGCTTATTAAAACCTCATATTCTATGTCTGCTTTTTTCAAAAGATGTGTATATAGTTGGATTTTACTGAAATCACTCGACATTCGGTTTTTAATGATGTAATTTAAGTCATTTAATTTGGGGTTATTTTCGCTTGAAACTACAATGTTATTCTTAATGAAAATATCAATTATTCTAAGCTTGTTTAAAGAATTTATTCTATTATCAATTATTGAATCGTAAAGAATGTTAACATTCTCATTTTTATTTGATGGAAAAAATAAATTTTTAGTGTTTTCAACTAGGTTTTGCCAGTATCCTTGTTCGGTTATATCTGCATCATTTTCCATTGCAGTTCGATATGAAATTTTAACCTTATTTGCTATTTGAGCAGAGTATTGTTCATCAATTGTTTCTTTAAGTTTTTGGAATTCATACACTTTTGATTTTTTATTATTAATAATTGAATCCCTTATTGTATAATCTCTAAAATTGTACACTTTTGCTTTTGTGTAAAGATCATTATGTATGATAAAAACTTTTGAATTATATATTGGATAGGTTTCCTCTAAAATTTTACTTCCATTAGGGGTGTAATTTTTCTTAATAGTATAAATTACTTCCAAATAATCCCCAATTTCCATATTTGGAATTCTATAGGAAGTAAAGTTTTCGGAGGAGTACTCGTTTTCCAGTAGTTTTTTTATATTCTTGAAGTCATACAAAATAGTAGAATCTTGGCTAATATGCCTTGCTTTTACATCAATAATTTCAATACTATCAGTTTTAAGTATAGATATCAAATTGATTAATTCAAAACCTTCTTTTCCACTTAATTTATTTTTAAAGTGGTGCGTTTCAAAAATAAAGTATGAATTACTAAATTTTTCTTTTTCATAATCAACATAAAAATTATTAAATACTCCAATTATATTGTTATTATTTTCATCAACTGCCTCAATGGAGTTATTCCATAGTATATTTTCATGAATATGTTGTGAAAAACAAAAGTTTATGTAAAAAAGAATTAAAAGATTTTGAATTTTTATCACGTTATTTTTTGCATATTTTAGATGCTAATATATAATTGAATAAATAATATTCATCATTTTTAACTAATAAAATATTTACATAAATTGCACCATTATTTTGATCATATGAAAAAACATCTTTTGTTAACCTTTTTTTTCGTTGTATTTTACTCCTTTTCTCAACAAATGATGTATGGCCCGCAAAGAGGGCAAAGGGGATACGTTCCTCCACCAAGAATTAATGCTAGTCCTTATATTTCTGCCGTTGATACCTATGAGGAACTAGAAAAGGTCCTTCCTAAATGTGTTGAAATGTTTTCTTTGGATGATTTTGAAAGAGAAATACTTAAAGGGATGCTGGTTAAAAAATATGATTCCTACAATAAAATTGTTGAGAATTCGGATATGTCTAAGGAGCTCAGAAAAGAGGGTCTCAAAAATTTAGAAATTGAGTTTATTAAATCACTATCAGTTATTTTATCACCTGACGAAATAACTATGTATGTTGACACAGATTTTAGTGAAAAAGATCAAAAGAAAAAGAAGAAAAGAAGGAAAAAAAGAAAAATTAAGAATGAATAAAAACACAATCCTAGCATTGGCTACATTTATTATGATAATTTTTGGAATCCTTTTAGTTGCCTTGGGAATTTTTAAATACAATGAAATTGCGGGATGGGGTTTTGTTTCTGTTGGACTTGGTTTTTTAGCAATTGCTTGGGTCTTTAATGCTCTAAAAGGGAGAGTTTAATTCTAATTTAATATCTGCTCTTTCATATGGGGAAGGTTTCTCCAAATGAATCTCTTTAAAACCATATTTTTTGTATAAGTAAATAGCATTTTCTAGTCTTTTATTTGAGTAAATTAGTATCCTTTTCATTTGTTTATTTTTTGCTTCTTTGATGCATCGTTCAAGTAAGATTTTACCAATTCCTTTATTTCTTTGAGCCTTTGAAACAGCCATTTTGGTTAATTCAAATTCATTATTGTTTGCTATTGGCATTAAAGCAATTGTACCAACAATTTCATTATCTAATTTTGCAAAAAAAATTTCCCCTCCTTTTTTGATAATAAATTTGTTAGAATTTGATAATATTTTTTTATCATATTCTTCCACAAAAAAATACTCATTTAACCATTGAATATTTAAATCAAAAAATTTTTTTTCGTATTTGATATCAAAATTTATAATCTTTAATTTCATATTAAAATATATATGATAATATTAATATCTTTAGTTAAATATTGCAAATAAATAATGAGTAAGTTAATAGAATGTGTTCCCAATATTTCTGAAGGATCGGATTTAAATAAAATCAATAAAATTGCAAATAGTGTTCTGAATTATGAAGGTGTTAAATTATTAAATATTGACCCAGGAAAAGCCACTAACAGAACAGTAATAACTTTTGTTGGTCCCCCTGAAACTATTGTTGATGCTGCTTATTCTCTAATTTCTAAAGCAAAAGAATTAATTGATATGAGGTTACACAAAGGGGAACATCCTAGGATGGGAGCTGTAGATGTGTGTCCTTTTATTCCTATTTCAGGTGTTTCTATGGAAGAAACTGTTGATTTAGCTCACCAATTAGGAAAAAGAGTTGGTAGTGAATTATTTATTCCTGTTTATTGTTATGAAAATGCAGCAAAAAATAAGCAGAGAGTAAATCTTGCAAATTGCAGATCTGGGGAGTATGAAGGATTAAAAAATAAATTGAGAGATGTTAAATGGAAACCTGATTATGGCCCTTATCAATTTGATGAAACTGTAGTAAAATTTGGTGCAGTTGCAATTGGTGCAAGAGATTTTTTAGTTGCATACAATATTAACTTAAATACGACATCAACAAGAAGGGCCAACTCAGTGGCTTTTGATTTAAGGGAAGCAGGAAGAGTAAAGAGAGAGGGTGGAACATTAACTGGGGAAATAATTACCGATAAAAACGGAGAGCCTGTTCGTAAGCCTGGTTACTTTAAAAATTTAAAAGGGATTGGTTGGTACATTGAGGAGTATGGAGTAGCACAAATTTCATACAACATTACAAATATAAGTACAACGCCATTGCATGAGGTTTTTAGTAAAACATGTGAAAGAGCCAATATTAGAGGAATGCGAGTAACTGGGTCAGAATTAATTGGATTGGTACCCAAGAAGGTTTTGATTGATGCAGGTAAATACTTTTTGAGAAGACAAAAAAGGTCACTTGCTATTTCAGAAAGACAAATAATTCATATTGCATGTAAATCTCTGGGATTAAACGAACTATCAGAATTTAAGCCTGAGGAGAGGGTTATTGAATATATGATTGATAATAATGATAAAAATTTATCAGAAAAGTCTATTAAAAAATTTGCTGAATTAACTTCTAGTGAATCCCCCGCACCGGGAGGAGGTTCAATTTCGGCTTATTGTGGTGCATTGGGTGTATCTCTAGGAATTATGGTTGCAAACCTATCAGCTCACAAAAGAGGTTGGGATGATGAGTGGGAATTTTATTCTAATTGGGGAGAAAAAGGAGTCACATTACAAGAAATGTTAATTGATTTAGTTGATCAAGATACAAATGCTTTTAATTCAATAATCAAAGCCTCTTCACTGCCAAAAGATTCCGCCGAAAATTTAAAAATAAGAGATATTGAGATTCAAAAAGCAACAAAAAATGCAATTGATGTTCCATTGAAAATAATGCATGTTTGCCTCGAGTCTTGTTACCTATTATTAGCAATGGCTGAAAAGGGAAATCCAAATTCAATCTCGGATGTGGGGGTTGGGATGTATTGTATTCATGCAGCCGTAAATGGTGCATATTTAAATGTTAGAATCAATTCTAAAGAATTAAAAGACAAAAAAATTGTTAAAAAAGTGGATATTGAATGTAAGGAAATCATTAAAAAAATCAACTCTAAATTAATAGATATACAGAGTATAGTAGATAAAAAATTATGAGTTAAAGACCTGTCCTTTAATAATTACATTTTTGATTAAATTATCATTGTAATAATAAACTAGATCATTTATTGAATCCATTTCTTTCAAAATGATAAAGTTTGCTAATTTCCCTTTACTTATGCTTCCGCATTTTTCGTTAATACCCATTGCATAAGCACCATTTAAAGTAGCTGCATTGATCGCTTGCTCAGATGTGATCTTTAGTTTATTGCATGCCAAGGAAACAATGAAATTCATATTTCCGTTAGGAGAGGAGCCAGGGTTAAAATCACTTGCTAATGCAAATGGAATATTATTTTTAATTAGTTTTTTTGCAGGAGCATATGGGATATCAAGAAAAAATGAACAACCTGGGAGTAAAACAGGCATAGTCTTACTGTTTTTTAGAGCATGAATATCATTATCATCTAAAATTTCTAAATGATCTACACTTACCAAATCATTAGTAACTGCCATTTGAATCCCTCCAATGTTATTAAATTGATTAACATGAATTTTAGCGGGAACTTTTAATTGTTTTGCCTTCTTAATTATTTTTTCTGAATCAGAAACACCGAAGTATCCTTTTTCACAAAAAATATCTACATAATCTACAAGCTTTTTTTTAGTGAAGTCTGGAATCATCTTATTCAAAATAAGATTTAAGTATTCTTTTTTTGTAAGTTCTTTTGGATATGCATGTGCACCTAAAAATGTAGATTTAATTTCAATAGGTAAATTATCTTTTAATTTTTTTATGACATTCAGTATTTTAAGTTCAGATTCATAGCTTAGACCATATCCAGATTTAATTTCAATACTCCCAGATCCATTTTGAATCATTTTTAAAATTCTTTTCAACGATATTGAATATAATTCCTGCTCAGAAACACTTTTAATTTCTTGTGTTGTTTTGAGTATTCCTCCACCACCATCAGCTATTTGCTTATAAGTGAGGCCCTGCAATCTCATTAAATATTCATTCGATCTATTTCCAGCAAAAACTGAATGTGTATGTGCATCGCACCAAGTTGGCATA
This sequence comes from Bacteroidetes bacterium MED-G13, assembly GCA_002457735.1. Lineage (GTDB taxonomy): Bacteria > Bacteroidota > Bacteroidia > Flavobacteriales > Flavobacteriaceae > MED-G13. The sequence continues at coordinate 24,690 of NTKO01000009.1, forward strand.
ACAAATGAATTTGATAAGTCAATAACCTCAGTATTTTCTAGTTTTTTTGGAATATTAACCATATTTCCAAAATCCATAATAATTCCATTTTCAACCAATAAAAAAGCATTATGTATTTTTGGCAATTCATCCATTCTATTTCCAGGAACATAAAATTCTTCTGCATCCCTAGTCTGCAACAATTGTTTAATATTAATGTAAATTGTAGAATTATAAGACATAATTTATATCATGTCTGATGGGTTTACCCATTCATCATATTCTCCGGCAGAAAGATATCCAGATTTAATGGCTTCTTCTTTTAAAGTTGTGCCATTTTTGTAAGCATTATTAGCTATTTCAGCAGCTTTATAATAACCAATTTTAGTATTTAATGCTGTTACAAGCATTAGCGAATTATGAAGTTTATTTTTAATATTATTTAAATTTGGAAGTATTCCCAAAACACAATTTTGGTTAAAACTTATAACAGAGTCTGAAATCAATTTTGCAGAGTTTAAAAAGTTAGCAATAATAACAGGCTTGTAGACATTTAACTGAAAATTTCCTTGACTTGCTGCAAAGGTGACAGCCGTATCATTTCCTATAACTTGACTACATACCATGCATAAAGCTTCACATTGTGTGGGATTAATTTTTCCGGGCATGATTGAACTTCCTGGCTCATTTGCTGGTAATATTATTTCTCCAATTCCACTCCTGGGTCCAGAAGCTAATAATCTAATATCATTAGAAATTTTGTGAAGAGAGACAGCAACTCTTTTCAAAGTACTATGGCTTTCAACAAAAGAATCATTAGAGGAAAGAGCTTCAAATTTATTTGTTGATGAGATAAAAGGATACCCAGTTTCTGCAGATATTTTTTTAGCAACAAGTTCGGCATACCCATCAGGGGTATTTAACCCTGTACCAACAGCTGTACCGCCTAATGCCAAAGAAAGGAATATATCTGCAGATTTTTCAATACTAAAAATCCCTTTTTTAATTTGTTCAGAGAATGCTGAAAACTCTTGACCCAAGGTGATTGGGGTTGCATCCATTAGATGAGTTCTTCCAATTTTTATAATTGAATTAAATTCTTCAGTTTTTTTATCCAAAGAAGTAAGAAGATCTTTTAATACAGGAATAGTTTTGGAAATTAAAACTTCATAAGCACTAATATGCATAGCAGTTGGAAAAGTATCATTAGAGGATTGAGATTTATTAACATCATCATTAGCATTTACAACTTTTTCATCATGTAGTTCTTTATTAGCAAGTTGTTGGCTGCGGTTAGAAATAACTTCATTTACATTCATGTTTGTTTGCGTTCCAGATCCAGTTTGCCAAATAACTAATGGAAATTGATCATTGTGTTTACCAGCAATAATTTCATCACAAGCACTTACAATTAATTTCATTTTATTCTCAGGTAATACTCCACAGTCAAAATTTGCTAAAGCTGCACATTTTTTTATAATAGCGTAGGAACGTATAATTTCAATTGGCATGCTTGCTTCAGGGCCAATTTTAAAATTTTGTCTTGATCTCTCTGTTTGAGCACCCCATAATTTCTCTTTAGGTACTTTAACTTCACCCAAAGTATCTTTTTCTGTTCTGTACTCCATCACTGATTATTAATTATACAAATTTACGTAATATTAATTATTTGTTTAAATCAATGATAGAGTAAAATATTTTTATTGATTAGAATTTTCACAAAATATTATTGGTATTGTGTATATTTGTATCATAATCTTTACAGATGTTTGAATTTGATCAATACTTGGGATTTCTTGCTTTTTTAACCATTCTTACCATTGGTTTTTGGTTATTTTTTGTTTTGCTCTTATTTGTTATTCCTTATTGGGTGTTTGGAGCGCTAAAGGAGAGAATAGAGGAGTTTATTGAGGAAAGAAAAAAATAGCTTAAAATTCCCCTTGATTGTTAAACCCTTGCGGGTTCCTTTGATTTTTCTTCTGATTAAACCTGTATATAAAGTTTAAAACTATTCTTCTTACTCCCCAACGAAATTCATAATCGTTGTAAAAATTATCATTAAAAGTTTCATTTTTCCATCCTCTTTGATCAAGTAAATCTTTAACATTTAACGAAATGGTTGCATTTTCCTTAAACAAGTCCTTACTTAATCCCATGTCAATGGAAATATCTCCTTCTCTTTTATTGACTGCAGTTTTTCTGGGGCCTCTAATATTTACGCTGGTTTGCCATTGAATTTTTGCCGGAAGAGAAAGCTTATTGTTAATCTTAAAGTCCCAGCTTACATTTTTACTGTCATATGCTGTTCCTTCATAGCTTCCAATGATTTCATTTTCGAAAATGTTTAAATTGGAGAAAATATTCCAAAATCTACCCTGATTGTATGAAATATTTAATTCAAATCCGAATCTCTCACTACTTGATAAATTTATAGGAAATCTTTCGTTAATCGGAACATTTACTCCTTCAATATTTGCGAAATTTCCTGTTTCTCTCAAAATAGTATTGACAATATTTGTAGATTTTTGAAAATATGCAGAGGTATTAAAGGTGATTCCTGAAGGGAATTTTTTTATGTAACCAAGATCAAGATTATTTGAATACGTAGGATACAAGTAAGGGTTACCTCTCCAAATTAATATGGGACTTATTTTGGTAGGGAATGGGTTTATAAACCTTGACCATGGTCTATTTATTCGTCTGTTGTATCCAAAAGTTAATGTTTCGTCTTCTTTGAATTCATATCCAAAATTAAAGGTTGGAAAAATACCAGTTTCGTCAATTTTTGTAAAATCATTTGTGGTAATTTGATTGATATTTTTTAATGTATTTTCAATCCTTAATCCAAATAAAAAGGAATAAGTATCATCCAACTTTATCCCATATTGAGAATAAAAAGCACTAATTTTTTCTTTGTATTCAAAAAGATTGCTTTGATCTGAGTCTTCTTCAAAATTATTATCAACTAGTTCAAACACCTTATAATCAGTCAATTTATCATCATTATTCACTCTAAATCCAATTTCAAACTGTTTATTTTCGCCGATGGGGTTCACATAATCTGATTGAATGAGAAAGGATTTGTTATCTTCATTACTTGTAATTATTTCATTTTCGATACCATTTTCATTTATAATTCCGTCTTCCCATTCATTTGAATTGTCATACTGAAAATCGATTGTTAGTTTTTTTCCACTCTCGTTAAATTTCTTTTCAAAATTAAAATTATATTCTCTATTAAATTCTGTTTCTCCCTCAGTTTCCACTTGAGTAATACTATTAATGGGAGAGAAATTTTCATCAATTTCGGTGATTAAGTTACTTTCAATATCTAGTGATTCGTAATCATTATAAAAAAAAGATCCTAAAATTGATGTGTTATCGTCTATGAACCACTCAACACCATTATTGATTAGGTAACCCTTATTGTTTCTATTTCTATCTCTGTCTTCAAGGAAGAATGTGCTTGGTTCGTCCCCATTATAATACTCTGTAAATCCACCAGACTCACCAGGTCTATTTCTATCATTTATTCCTAAGGAATTGAAAAAATTTAGCTTACCACTTCTATAATTTGAATTAGCGGAAACACCATTTGATTTTGGGTCTGCATAATTAAGACTAATAGAGCCGTTAAATCCTAGTTTCTTTGATTTTCTAAGGATCAAATTAATTATACCACCTGTCCCTTGCGCTTCAAATCTAGCAGATGGAGAAGTGATTACCTCAACTTTTTCAATAGCATCCGTTGGAAGTTGTCTGATGAAAGAAGAATTAATACCAACAAGATTTGATGGTTTTCCATTTATAAGAACTCGTGCAGCATCATTTCCTCTTAATAAAATATTTCCATCAATATCAGTGGAAACAGAGGGTATATTATCTAAAACGTCTAATGCGGTTCCCCCACGTGCAGTTAAGTCCTTACCTACAGTGTATATTTTTTTATCTAGTTTGATCTCGACTGTTGTTTGTTCTGCAATTATTTCTACCTCATCCAGTGATTCAAAACCTGGTTTCATTATAATTTTACCAAGATCTGTATCTTTATCGAATAGTAGTTTTTCGATATTATGATCTGAGAAGGAAATAAAATCAATATTTATATTATAGACTCCACTAGCAGCAGATATTGAAAACTGACCGTTTTTGTCGGTTAACCCGCCTGTAATGATGTCTGAACTTTCAGAATTTTTAACGGTTACAGTGGCATACTCAAGAGGTTTATTATTTTCGGTGATAACTATTCCTGTTATGGTTACCTCATTGTCTCTTTCAAACTGTTTTTGAGAATGTAAATTTTGGTTAAAAAATAAAAGGAACAATAGAATAAATCTCATGCGTTTGTTTGATGAGAGTGAAGCAAAAGATGTGCCATAAGCACTATAATAATTTATCTATATTTTCTGCAGGTCGACCAATAACAGCCAATTTTTCACCAACAATAATAGGTCTTTCAATAAGTTTGGGCTCATTACTTAGAATTTTTATGAGCTGGTCATCAGTAAAGTCTTTTCCTTTGTATTTCTCTTTCCATATTACTTCATTTTTTCTAACAAGTTCAATTGGTTTTAATTGAAGTTTTTTTAAAATGTTTTTTATTTGATCCGAGGATAAGTTATTTTTAATGTAATCTATTACTTCAAAATTAATTTTTTTACTTTCTAAATACTTTATGCCTTCTCTTGATTTCCTACATCTAGGATTGTGATAAATTTTCATTAGATTGATTTGTATTAAACATTAAATAAGATTTTAAAAAATCTTTAATATTACCATTAAGTACACTGTCTGTATTTCCAGTTTCTGTTCCAGTTCTTAGATCTTTTACTAATTTATAGGGGTGAAGAACATAATTTCTGATTTGACTTCCCCATTCGATCTTTTTCTTGCTTGACTCAATTTCATTTCTTTTTTCATTTTTCTTTTTTAATTCAATCTCATATAGCTGAGATTTTAGCATTTGCATAGCTCTCACTTTGTTATCAAGTTGCGATCTGGTCTCGGAACAAGTAATTTGAATTCCACTGGGCTTGTGTGTAATTTGAACCTTAGTTTCAATTTTATTTACGCTTTGTCCCCCAGCACCACTAGATCTGGAAGTATTAATTTCCAGGTCCGATTGATTTATTTCAATATTTATGCTATCATCGATTAAAGGATACACATAAACCGATGCAAAACTTGTATGTCTTTTTGCATTTGAATCAAACGGTGAAATTCGAACAAGTCTGTGAACACCATTTTCTCCTTTTAGCCAACCAAAAGCATATTCACCTTCAATTTTTAAAGTTGCCGATTTTATACCCGCTGTATCTCCATCTTGTTCATTGAGAATAGAGCTTTTTAGGTTATTTTTTTCACAATACATCGTATACATTCTCATTAACATTTGTGCCCAATCACAACTTTCTGTACCCCCAGCTCCTGCGGTTATTTGTAGAACAGCGTCCATGTTATCACTTTCGTGAGAAAGCATGGTTTTGAATTCTAATTCTTCTAAAAGTGCATTGCTTTTATTGTATTGATTTTCCAGCTCCTCGTCAGAACATTCATTTTTTTTATGATATTCTAATAATATTTCTAAATCAGTTATGTTTTCTTCAAGGGAATCAATATTTTTTATCCAGTTTTTTAAAAACTTAATTCTCTTCAGAGTTATTTGGGCCTCTGACGAATTTTCCCAGAAATTTTCTTGAAATGTTTTTTTTTCTTGTAATTCTAATTCTTTATGCTTGCTGTTAAGGTCAAAGGTACCCCCTTAACGCATCCAGGCGATTTCTAATAGTGAGTATTTGTTCATTTGTATACACAGGTTAAAATTAATATTAAATTAAAGAAGATCGTAAAGTTTTTAATGAAAATTTTTATCACTAGATTTATTTAAATTTGAGCTGATGAATAGATATTCCATTTCTTTAATAATTTTCTTTTCATTTATTTTTTTAAATGCTAACGAAAAGAATGTCAAAGATTTTATTGGATTTTTCAATTTCAGTTATGATCAATCGAATGATAAAATATATCTTATGGTTGATAAAACTGATCATGAATTTCTTTATGTAAGCTCACTTGCCACTGGTGTTGGTTCAAATGACATTGGTTTAGACAGAGGTCAACTTGGATCTGAAAGATTAGTAAAATTTATAAAAAGAGGTAATAAATTGTTATTGGTACAACCAAATCTTTATTATAGGGCAGAAACTGATAATTTGAGTGAGAAAAAAAGTGTTGAACAAGCATTTGCCAAATCTGTTTTATTTGGATTTGAGATAATTGATAAATATGAAGATTCATATAAAATTGATTTTACTCCCTTTCTTAAATTTGATAGACATGGAGTTGCAAAAACATTAAAAAATAAAAATCAAGGATCATATTCGGTTGATCTTTCTAAAAGTTCCATTGAAATGCTTAATACTAAAGCATTTCCTAGAAATGTTGAATTTGAAGCTCTCCTAACTTTTTCTGGTGATTCCAAAGGAAACTTAGTACGTAGTGTTGTTCCAGATCCAAATAATATTACGGTAACACAACATCACTCATTTATTCAATTGCCAGATAATGATTATCAGCCTAGAAAATTTGACCCAAGGAGTGGGGCTATTTTTATTGAATTTATGGATTATTCATCAACAGTTGATCAAGAACTGGTTAAAAAATATATTATAAGGCATCGCTTGAAAAAAAAGAATCCAAGTTTAGCAGTTTCAGAAGCTGTAGAGCCAATTATTTATTATTTAGATCCAGGAACACCTGAACCGGTCAAATCTGCATTAATTGATGGTGCATCGTGGTGGAATGAAGCTTATGAGTCAATTGGTTTTAAAAATGCTTTTCAAGTCAAAGTTTTGCCTGAAAATATTGATCCAATGGATTGTCGTTATAATGTCATTCAATGGGTACATAGATCAACAAGAGGTTGGAGTTATGGAGCTAGCGTTGTTGATCCTAGAACGGGTGAAATTATCAAGGGTCATGTTAGTTTAGGAAGTTTAAGAATTAGACAAGATTATTTGATTGCACAAGCACTTTCTAAAGACCCTTTTAAAAATAAAAGTAATAACGAGAAAATGCTTGATTTAGCACTTTCAAGAATAAGACAGTTAAGTGCACATGAGATTGGTCATACCTTGGGTTTTGTTCACAATTTTGCAGCTAGCACTAACAACAGATCATCCGTAATGGATTATCCGCACCCGTTAATTGAAATAAAAGACAATGAAATTTATTTTAATAACGCTTATGATACAGGGATTGGTGAATGGGATAAAATAACTGTTGCTTACAGCTACTCTGAATTAAGCGGAAACCAAAATGAAGAGAAGGAATTAAAAAATATTTTGAATAATGCAACAGCAAAAGGTTACAGATTTATTAGTGATTATGATGCAAGAACATTAGATGGTTCTCATGCTTTTGCTCATTTATGGGATAATGGTGATGTTGCCTATGAAGGATTAGATGATGTTATCAACATTCGAAAAAAAGCAATCCAAAATTTTTCAGAATTCAATGTTCCAAAAGGTTCACCTAACTCGGTACTTGAAGATGTTTTTGTTCCACTGTATTTTTTTCATAGGTACCAAACTGAAGCCACTGCAAAAATTATTGCAGGAATGGATTATAATTATTCTTTAACAGGCAGTAATCAAAGTAAATTTAGTTACTTAAACAAAAATACCCAGTTAAATGCTCTTAGCTCTTTAATGAAAACATTAGAAGCTGATTTTTTAGCGATTCCAAAAGATAAGTTAGAATTATTTCCGCCCAGAGCATTTGGTTATCCAAGATCAAGAGAATCCTTCAAATCTAATTTAGGGCCTGCTTTTGATCCATTTTCTGCTAGTCAAACATCTGCTGAAATGACCCTGAGTTTAATTTTAAGACCTAAAAGACTTAACAGATTGGTATTACAACACTCTTTGGATAGTTCCAATCTCAGCCTTAGTGAACTATTTGATATTTTAACAGAAAATATATTTTTCAGAAAATATGAAAATAATTATCTAAATGAAATTCAACACTCTGTAAATGTTGTATTTCTTAATAATATTTTCAAGCTTATTAATGACGAGAGCAGTTTTTCACAAGTAAAAAGTATAGGATATGATAATTTAGGTAAGATTTTGAAAAAGTTATTCTCAAAAAGAAATAAAGATTTTAAGTTTATAAATAGCGAAAGTAATTTGTTACAAGTAAAAAGCTTAGGATATTATAACTTAGGCGTGATTTTTAAAAGGTTATTTTCTAAAAAAAATAAAGAATCAGCGTATTCGAATTATTATGTTAAAATGATTACTGAATTTTATAAAGACCCTAAAGCTTATAATTTGACAAAACCCATGATAATACCTGATGGATCTCCAATTGGAATGGATAGTTGTAACTTTAACCCAACAAATGATTGATTTAAGAAGTGATACCATAACAAAACCATGTAGCAATATGCTAGATGCAATGCTTAAAGCTAATGTTGGTGATGATGTTTATGGTGAAGATCCTACAGTTAAGGAACTTGAAAAAAAAGTATGTGATTTTTTTGGAACAGAAATGTCAATGTTTTTTCCCTCAGGAACCATGGCAAATCAAACGGCGATTAAATTACACACTTCCCCTGGCAATCAAGTCATAACACATAAGTTTTCCCATGTATTTAACTATGAAGGGGGTGGAGGCTCGTTTAATAGTGGAGTATCTTTTAAGCTTCTTGATGGCCCAAAAGGTATTTTTGAAATAAATGATATAATCAATGCAATAAATCCAAAAAGCTTTTATCACGCACCACTCTCTAAATTAGTTGTTTTGGAAAATACTACTAATAAAGGTGGAGGCGCGTGCTGGGATGTTGAAGTTTTCCGTGATATTAAAAAAGTATGTAAAGATCATGATCTTGGATTACACATGGATGGTGCGAGGATATGGAATTCGCTGATAGCAAATAAGAACAATCCTCTTATTTATGGAGAAAATTTTGATACAATTTCTGTGTGCTTAAGTAAAGGATTAGGTTGTCCTATTGGAACTGTACTGACTGGAAAAAAAGAAATATTAAAAAATGCTCTTAGAATCAGAAAAATTTTTGGTGGTGGAATGAGACAAGTTGGATATTTGGCAGCTGCAGGAATTTACGCATTGAATAATAATATTGAAAGATTAGCTAAAGATCATGATAAAGCAAAACAAATAGCCAAGGAACTCAAAAGAAAGAATTTTGTGAAGGGATTGAATGAAGTTGAAACCAATATCATAATTATTGAACTTATTGAAAGTTTTAACAAGCAAAATATAATTGATTTTTTTATGGGTCAAAATGTGATCATGGATTGGCACTCTATGGGGTCAAATAAAATTAGATTGGTCACACATTTAGATTATTCAGACAGTGACCACAAAAATTTTCTTGCGATTCTAGATAAATGCATTATTTAGAAAAAAAATTGACAAAATTCACTTATTTTTGTTAATTGAAAAGATTGTTAATTACCAATTAATTTTACCATATTTCAATGCCAGCTAGCAAAGGCGTTTATAAAAATCTACTAGAGCTTATTGGAGATACCCCTCTGGTAAATATAAGGTATCTTAGTAAAAATAATCCTGGATTATATTTAGCAAAATTGGAATTAACAAACCCAGGCCAATCCCCAAAAGATAGAATTGCATTGCATATAATAAATGATGCTGAAAAAAAAGGTTTGTTAAAACAGGGTAGTACTATTATTGAAACTACATCTGGAAATACTGGTTTTAGCTTGGCAATGGTTTCACTTATAAAAGGATATAAATGTATTTTAGCTGTATCATCAAAATCTTCCACAGATAAAATAAATACCCTCAAAGCGCTTGGTGCTGAGGTGCATGTATGTCCTGCGAATGTTGATGCTGATGATCCTAGATCTTATTATGAGGTTGCTAAAAAATTGAATAAAGAAATTGAAGGTTCATTATATGTAAATCAATATTTCAATGATTTAAATGCTCAAGCACATTATTTAACAACAGGACGTGAAATATGGGAACAAACATCTGGAAAAATCACCCATTTAGTTGTTTGCAGCGGTACTGGAGGCACGATTTCCGGAGCTGCAAAATTTTTAAAAGAAAAAAATAAAAATATCAAGATTATTGGAGTAGATGCTTACGGATCTGTTTTAAAGAAATATCATGAAACAGGAATATTTGATAAAAATGAAATTTATCCCTACAAAATTGAAGGCCTTGGTAAAAATTTAATTCCATCAGTAACTAATTTTAAAGTAATTGATAAATTTATCAAAGTGGGTGATGAAGAAAGTGCAAAATCTGCTAGGGATTTGGTAAAAAAAGAAGGTATTTTTGGTGGGTACACCACTGGCGCATGCCTGCGAGCAGTTGAAAAACTTATTGAAAAAAAAGAATTTAAAAAGGATGATGTAATAGTAATGCTTTTTCCTGATCATGGCTCAAGATACTTAAGTAAAATATATAATGAACAGTGGTTAAATGAACAGGGATTTGAAAAAATTATTTCTAACTAAATTATTATACAATGAGAGATTTATTTGATAGAATGTACAAAGATAAAGGTCCACTTGGTAAATGGGCTCAAGTTGCTGAGGGATATTTTGCATTTCCAAAACTGGAGGGTAATATTTCAAACAGAATGAAATTTAATGGTAAGGAGGTAATTACATGGAGTGTTAATGATTACCTTGGTCTTGCTAACATCGATGAAGTTAGAAAAATTGATGCAGACGCAGCAAGAAAATATGGATCTGCATATCCAATGGGCGCAAGATTAATGTCTGGTCACACGGAGTTGCACGAAAAATTACAAAATGAGCTTGCAAAATTTGTTAAAAAAGAGGCAGCTTATGTTCTAAATTTTGGATACCAAGGAATTTTATCAACAATTGATTCATTAGTTAGTAAGAATGATGTTATTGTCTATGATATTGATTCACATGCTTGCATTGTCGATGGTGTGAGGTTGCATTTAGGAAAAAGATTTACGTATCAACATAACGATATGGATAGTTTAGAAAAGAATCTTGTTAGAGCAACTAAAATTGCAAATGAAACTAACGGAGGCATTCTTGTGATTTCCGAAGGAGTATTTGGGATGAGAGGAGAGCAAGGTAAATTGAAAGAGATTGTTGCGTTAAAAAAGAGATTTAATTTCCGTTTACTAGTTGATGATGCTCATGGATTTGGTACGCTAGGCAAGACAGGAGCTGGAGCAGGTGAGGAGCAAGGAGTTCAAAATCAAATTGATGTTTATTTTGCAACCTTTGCAAAGTCTCTTGCAAGTACTGGTGCATTTATAGCTTCTGAAAAAGAAATTATCGACTTTTTAAAATATAATATGAGATCACAGGTTTTTGCAAAATCTCTTCAAATGCAGCTTGTTGAAGGAGTTTTAAAAAGGTTAGAGATAATTAAAACTAGACCCGAAATCAAGCAAAAACTATGGAAAAACGTAGAGAATCTTCAATCAGGACTAAAATCTAGAGGGTTTGATATTGGAACTACACAAAGCTGTGTCACACCTGTTTATTTAAAAGGATCTGTTCCTGAGGCTATGTGTTTAGTTAAGGATTTAAGAGAAAATTATAAAATATTTTGTTCGATTGTAGTTTATCCTGTTATACCCAAGGGTCTTATTTTATTGAGACTTATACCAACTGCTTCTCATGATATTAATGATATAAATGAAACTTTAGATGCTTTTTCTGCAATCAGAGATAAATTAGTATCAGGAGAATATAAAAGGGAATCCTTAAAATTAGCTTTTTGATAACTTTTTTTTGAAGGTACTTCTAGTTTTGATTAGCTCAGGACTAAAATTTTCCCAAATTTTATCAATAGAAATATTTTCTGTTAGCTCGGGGGTTCTCCTACAAATTTTTATTCCCTTATTCTTTAGTGTTTGAATAAATGAATTAAATATAATTGCAGTAACTCCTTTCTTTTGATAATCAGGGTGGATGCCAATAAGATATAAGGTTATTTTTTTACTGAAAAACTTGGAAAATAATACATAAAAAATCCCAAATGGAAATAAATAACCTCTCGTTTTTTGTAAAGCCCAAGCAAATGAAGGCATAACAATAGCAAATGCAACGAGTTTCTTATTTTCATTTTCAACAAATTTAATATACTCTGGATTTATAAATTTTATATATTTTTTTTTCATGTATTGCTTTTGTTCTTCATTGATTTTAACAAAAGAGGACAACTTAGCGTACGAATCGTTAAAAAGGTCAAACATTTCATTTGATCTTTTTAATACCTCTGAAGTTTTTGTAAAAGTTACTTCTTGCAGATTATTTCTTTGTTTTACAACATCACTTATTTGCTTGTAATATTTCCCATCAATATTTTTAAATTCAAATATTTTTTCATGGTATTTTTTTTCTTCTATAAATTTATGTTTGATAAAATGCTCTTTGTAATATTCATGATTATACGTGGTAATCATAGTACCAATTTTATCAAATCCGCTTGTTAAAACACCTACTTTGTCTAAATTTGTAAATCCCATAGGGCCTTCCATAAATTCTAACTTATTTTGTCTACCAATTTCATCAATTTTATCAAGTAATTTTTTACTTACCTCAAAATCATCAATGAAGTCAAACCAACCAAACCTAATTTTCTTAATTTTGGTTACCTCAACCTCATAATTATTAATAATTGCGACAATTCTACCGACAACATTAGATCCCATATATGCCAAAAACAAGTTAGTTTTTGATTGTTTGATATTTGGATTTTTCACCTTGTCAAAATTCTCAATTTCTTGATCGATAATAGGAGGTACCCAAAATTTCGAATTTTTATATAGCTTAAATGGGAATTTTATAAACTTTATAAGGTCGCTTTTTGAGTTAACTTCTTTAATTGATATCATTCTTTGGAATTTAAATTAAAACGATGACTATACCCAAAACTGATAGCAAATATTTTTGGTGTGTTCTTAAAATTTAATGATGATCCAATATCAAGCTGAATGTTTTTACTTATTAAGTATGCAACACCAAGTTCAATTTTATTGTCCGCATAAAAGTCACTGATAATAGCTTGATTCTCCAGGTAGGAAATAAATCTACTACTGAACGCATGAGTTAAACTTATGATATATCCATAGTCATTTTGTGTGGATCCAATCCTCTCCCCAATTAAATTGCAAATCAGTACTGATCTCTTGGAAAAGTTACTTTGCAGTATAATTGAAACGGTTGGAGAAATTCCTTCAACCCCATAGGCAGTGTAGGGATTATTCTCTGAATCAATATTTAGTGCTGTATATAAAGATACCGCAGGAATTAGATTTTTAAATGAAAATTTTTTATCAGCCCAATAGCTATAGTAGTTTGGTTTATCTTCTAAGCCTTTTTTCGGATCATATATTAAATATTTTACACCAAACCTCAAAAATTTAAAATTACTAACCTCTGATCTTCTGATAGGATTATATTTAAAATCGTCAATTTTTTCTATTTGGAAATTTCCGTCAATATTTAATTCAAGTTTTTCTAAAAATGCACCAAATCTTACTGAAAAATCTATTCCCGTTTGCTGGCTATCATAATTAATTATATCATGACTATTTTCTGAAAAATAAGCTGCGTTTTCAAATTGGAGAATATTTTTCCCAACAGAAAATGCTCCCTGTGAAGACCCAGGTTTATTTGTGTTTATTATTTCCGTGTACTGAGAACTGATATTGTGTACAAGAAATAGGTTTAAGAAAAAAGAAATTAATAGAACTTTATTCATTACACAAAATTAAAATTATTATACAATTTAATAAGATATTAACTTTTTTTAAGAATATAGAATTGTAAATTTGAAAAAATATGAAGTTTCTATTATACATCTTAATATTTTATTTTTTGTTTAGATTAGTTTCTAGATTTTTTATTTATTACTTAAAAAGTAAAATTAATTCGAGTAATTATAACTTTCAGCAAGAAAAAAAAATGAAAAAAGAGGGGGACGTCTCTGTGGATAAGGTTCCTAAAAAAAAGAAAAAAAGTTCGGATAAATTAGGTGAATATGTTGACTATGAAGAGGTTGATGAATAAAAAAATAAATAATATTAATCTTCGATGTCTTTTTCGTCATAGTTTAGCTATATTAATTTTTGCTGTAATTTCTGTTCTTTATTTTTTTCCGTTATTAGAGGGTAAAAAGATTTTACAAAATGATATTGTTCAGTATTCTGGAATGTCCAAAGAACTTAGAGATTACCGTTTGGAAACTTCATCTGATACCTATTGGACCAACTCGGCTTTTTCAGGAATGCCAACTTATCAACTTGGAGCAAAATATGAGAATAATTATATAAAGAAAGCTGACTTATTAATTAGATTTCTCCCAAGACCAGCTGATTATTTATTTTTATATTTTCTAGGTTTTTATGTACTAATGTTTAGCCTAAAAATAGAATATAGGCTAGCAATTCTTGGAGCTCTCTCTTTTGGTTTTTCAACCTACCTTTTAATAATAATAGGCGCAGGGCATAATGCTAAAGCCCATGCAATTTCATACATGCCGTTTGTATTATCTGGATTTATTTACATCATAAGAAAAAAATATTTTTTAGGTTTTTTAATTACAACCTTTTTTCTGGGCCTTCAAATAACATCCAATCATTTTCAAATGACTTATTACTTGATGCTATTGATAAGTGTTTTGGGTATTTGGTTTTTGTATAAAAATCTAGTAAACAAAGATTATAAACATATTCTCAATTCTACATCAATAGTACTGGTTTCCTCAATATTAGCTTTACTTATGAATGCATCTAATCTTATGGCTACTTACGAATACACAAAATATTCCACAAGAGGAAATGCATCTACTTTGAGTATTAATCCTGACGGTTCAACAAAAGAAAGTTCTTCAGGTTTGAACTTTGAATATATAACACAATGGAGCTATGGATTTTTTGAAACCTTTAATTTATTTATTCCCCGAATAGTTGGTGGAGGATCATCTGAGGAATTAGATAAAAGTTCGTCTTTTTATAAGTTTTTAGTCGGTAATGGATACAATAATATAGATGCATTAAATATTGTTAAAAACTCACCTACCTATTGGGGAAATCAACCATTTGTAGAAGCACCTGCATATATTGGAATTGCTGTATTTTTTCTTTTCGTATTTTCTGTTTTTCTATACCGAGGGAAACATCTTGTTTGGATCCTATCGGCTATATTCTTATCTCTTATGTTGTCCTATGGAAAAAATTTAAATTTTCTAACTGAATTTTTTATTAATAATATTCCATTTTACAACAAATTTCGTGCTGTAGCGTCTATTCAAGTTATTCTTGAACTCTGTATACCTGTTTTGTCAATCTTTGGGTTACAACAACTTTTTGACTCAAGTATTTCAAATAAGAAAAAATTTAATGCATTGACATATACATTTATTTTTTTCATTGCAATACTATTGGCTTTACTAGCAATGATGTCTAGTTTAAAATTTTCTGGTGTCTCTGATCAGATTTTAGGGGAAGAAATTATTTCAGCATTGATTGAAGACAGAAAATCTATATATTCTTCCCAGCTGATGAGAACTTTCTTATATGTAGTTATATGTAGTTTGATTCTATTTTTATTTATAAAAAATAAGCTTTCAAAAAACTTTTTAATCATTTCATTGGCTTTTATTATATTATTTGATTTGATTAGCTTTTCTAAAGTATATATTAATGAGAGTAATTTTACTGATAAACAATATGTTGATTCACCTTATAAAATGGATGTAATATATAATAAAATAAAGAATGATCAATCTGATTTTAGAATTTTAGATTTGACAACCAGTTCTACAAGACCAAATTATTTTTTCAATTCTGTTCTTGGGTACCATGCTGCAAAACTGGGTAGATATCAAGAGATTATTGATTTTTATCTATCCAAAAACAATCTTAACGTATTAAGTATGTTAAATACCAAATATATCCTGTATAATGATTCAATTGGTGCTAAAATATTTACTAATGAGATGAGCTCCAGAAGTGCATGGTTCGTTAGGGAGAATATAAATGTAAAAAATGATAATGAAGAAATTGTATCATTAGCTACTTTGGAATTCATGAATTCATCAGTTTCACAAAAAATTGAAGACAAAAATTATAATAACAGAACTTACAACATTGAACTTGTTGAAAAGAAGCCTAATTATTTAAAATATATGGCCAAAACTGATGAAGAAGGTTTAGTAGTATTTTCAGAAGTTTATTATCCCCATGGATGGGTGTCACTAATTAATGGAAAGCTTACAGATCATTTTCAAGTAAATTACATTTTGAGAGGGATGGAGATTCCTGAAGGAGAACACGTAATAGAATTTATTTTTGACCCGGACGTTGTTAAAACTGGTTCCATTGTAAGCTTGTTTGGATCTATTGGTTTTTTACTCTTTTTTATTTTTGGAATTTATATAAAATTAAGATATTGAAAAAAGTTTTAATTATAACTTATTATTGGCCACCTGCAGGAGGTCCTGGTGTTCAGAGATGGTTAAAATTTGCCAACAACTTACCTAATTTTGATATTAAACCCTATGTGCTTACTCCAAAAAAACCAAACTATGCAATTATTGATCGTTCTTTAGAAAATGAAATATCATCAAAGATAAATGTGATTAGTTGTCCCATATTTGAAATTTCTGATTTTCTACCATTCAAAAATTATTTCAATTCCCTTAGAACTGGTAATATTAGTCAAATCAGTGATCAATCATTTTTTGAAAAAATTCTTTTTTTTCTGAGAGGAAATTTATTTATTCCAGATTTAAAAATATTTTGGAGGAAAAAATCTTTTCAATTTTTAAAAAAATTTCTTCAAAAAAATCACATTGACACTATTATTACGACAGGTCCACCACACAGTGTGCATTTAATCGGCTTGGATATCAAGAGAGAGTTTGATATAAATTGGATTGCTGACTTTCGAGACCCATGGATTATGTTAAATAGTAATATGAAGTTTCATTTTTTATCTAAAACAAGATCTAAACATTTAAAATTTAGGAATATGGTATTACAAAATGCTAATAAAGTTATTGTTACCTCTGAAAAATTAAAAAATTATTATGATAAACTCACTGGTAATGTTGTTAAAATAACCAATGGTTATGAAAGAATTAATATAAAATATGATTTAGATAAAAACTTTACAATAACACATGTGGGGTCACTGTACCCAGACAGAAATCCAGAAATATTGTGGGAAGTATTAGAAAATATGTGTGTAA